>CAZIKJ010000507.1:0-6277 GCA_964539685.1 uncultured Pelistega sp. | reverse complement strand
ATGATATGCATTAATTTTCGATATTAACCATTCTAAAGTCACTATGAAGAGAATCTATCGCAGCGCTCTAATCCTATTAAGCACAAGCATTATTGCTGGTTGCGGCATTATGGGTAAATCTGATGTTGATGAAACTGTCGGCTGGTCTGCCCCGCAGCTTTATAATGCAGCTCGTGAGAGCGTACGCGGTTCTGAATGGAAGACTGCACGTACTTATTTAGCCGCTGTTGAAAGCCGTTATCCATACACTTCTTATGCACAGCAATCTCTGATTGACCAAGCCTATGTTAACTGGAAGGATGAAGAGCCCGCGCAAGCAACCGCTGCGATTAATCGATTCTTAGCGATCTACCCTAACCACCCTGGTACAGACTATATGCTGTACTTAAAAGGCATGGTGACATTTACACCACCGAGTGCTTTCTTAACGAGCTATACGGGTCAAGACCCAAGTGAACGTGACCCTAAGGGCTTACGTCAATCGTATGATGCGTTTAAAGAATTAGTTGAACGATATCCGAATAGTCGTTATACCGCTGATGCTCAACAACGACTCACTTGGTTAGTCAGCACCATTGCCGATAACGAGGCTAATGTGGCTGAATACTACTATTTACGTCAAGGTTACGTTGCCGCTATCAACCGCTCACAACGTGTTCTACGTGAATTCTCGGGAGTTCAAGCATCAGAGCGCGCGCTATTTATTATGATGAAATCATACGAACAACTCGGCCTACAAGACCAAGCGAGTGACGCTAAGCGCGTACTTGACGCTAACTTTCCCGATAGCAAATATTACACTCAAGGCTTAGGTAAGCAGTCAGGCTCATGGTGGAGTTGGATGAAACCGAGTACTTGGTTGAACTAGTCTGCCAACTCAGCACTGACTAAGGTAGACTCAGCGTTTAGACCTGCTGCTGTATTGCTCAGTACTACGCGCTAGAGTCAACTCAAATAAACCTTCTGTTATGGCTATGCTTATCAAAGCAAGCCAATCACACAGAAGGTTTTTTAATGTTTCCAACACCTATAAATTCTACGCATTCATTTAGCTAGGATTAAGGCATTCAAGATTCAAGCGTTATGCACTGATGCTTTAGCTAAACGTAGATTTTACTAGCCAGAATTTAGGCTTTAATGCTAACAATAAAGCCTTGATATACACATTAAGGCCAGAAATCTAGACCTACCTCAGCATCACGTGTGCGATAGAAATCAGGCAAGCTACGCCATAATAATTTGCTGTAAAATTTCTCGACTAAGCGCCCATCACCAACAATTAACACTCCGCGATCCTGCTCAGTGCGAATCAAGCGACCCGCCCCCTGCTTCAAGGCAATCACGGCTTCTGGAATTTGAATCTGCATAAAAGGATTACCGCCCTTCTCTTTGCACTCATTCATACGGGCTTCCAGAACAGGATCATCAGGTGGGGCAAAAGGTAATTTATCAATCGCCACCAAGGTTAATAACTCACCTGGAAAGTCCACTCCTTCCCAGAAGCTTGCGCTGCCCACTAAAACAGGCTGAGTCTCATCACGAAAGCGCTGCATCAGCAAGCCACGCGTACTTTCTCCTTGACGCATAACAGGACGATTAATTGACTCTTTGACAAAAGCTGCCGTCAATAAATCACTAATCGTGTCCACCGCTCTCAGTGTGGTGCAAAGGATTAACACCCCACCAGGCGTCTTCTTAATAAAAGGCAGTAAAGTCTTAACAAAAGCAGGATTATATTGCTCACTGCGTGGATCAGGCAAATTCTGCGGTACATAAAGCAGCGCATTATCTTGATAATTAAAAGGTGAATCCCAACTCTTACACTGCGCATTGTACAGACCAAGCTGCTGTGTGAAATGGTCAAAACCATGGTTGACCGTCAAGGTTGCCGAGGTGAAAATCCATGCCTGGTCATCACGCTTAAAACCACCAAAGCTCTTCACGGATAAGGGTGCACGACTAAAGCGCATGTGCTGTGAACCATAGTCAATCCAGCGCACATAAATATCCTTATCCTCATGCTCATGCAAGTGGGGATAAGCCCACTTATGCAGATTATCAAATAAAGCAGCTAAACTCGTATGCACGGCCAAGATGTCCGTATGCTTTTCATTAAATGGTTTAATCTTATCGCACAGGTTACCAATAGCAATCACGAGATTATCTAGGGTGGGCTGCACATTCTCCGCATTGGGAATTTTCTCGTAGACCACGCGCTTGCCTGGCAGATTTTCAATATCGCGCGCCTCAATTCGCAACTCACGTACTTCAAATCCTACCTTGGCACATTCTTTATCCCATTCTAAGACCTTAGGCACATTAGTGGTCATGGCGCGCTCAACTTCTTTAAGCAAGCTCATTAACTCCCCCATTGAGACCACATTCCCTAAGAAATTCGTCGCCGTATCGGGAATTTGGTGTGCCTCATCGAAGATCACGGTATCCGCTTGAGGAAGAAATTCACCTTGCCCGTTCTTGCGCATGGCTAAATCGGAGAAATATAAGGCATGATTAATCACTACCACATCGGCCTCTTGAGCTGCGCGACGTGCCTTATTCACAAAGCAATCGTCGATATATGGACAGTCTTGATTTAAGCAGCTCTCACGGGTTGAAGTGACACGGTGCCAAATATCTGCTGATTCAGGCACTGTCGTGCATTCTGTCTTATCCCCACTTTTCGTGCGTTGCATAAAGACCTTAATCTCACGCAATTGCCCCACTTCCTCTTGCGTACGTAGGCCACCACGAGGATCGTTCTCTAAACGATTTAAATAAAAATGGCAGACATAATTGCTTCGACCTTTAAGTAAAACAACATGCGCATGAGTGCCCATGGCTTTTTTTAAGGCGGGTACATCTTTACGAAAAAGTTGATCCTGTAAGGTCCGCGTGCCGGTAGAAACCAAGACCTTACCCAAAGCGGTAAAAGCAGGTACTAAATAGGCCCAAGTTTTACCCGTACCCGTACCAGCTTCAGCCACCAAGGTGCCCTGCTCTGCAATAGTCTTCTCGATCGCTTCGGCAAGTTCAACCTGCGCTTGGCGCACACGATAGCCCGCCTGAGATTGAGCAAGGCAACCATCTTCTTGAAAGTACTCAGCAACACTAAAGGTGGGCATAATAAGTCACGGCAAATTGCAAAGTCACTATAATATCAAATTCAGGCTGGACAAATCACTATACTGGATAAAAACACAGATATTTTCCAGCCTCTCAAGCCAGCACAAACCCCTATCTATCACTCAACTCTCAGATGCTGACTTGACGCCATACAATGCGCCGCCTGATAGAGCTCGCAGTAAGCCCTCATAAACTTAAGCCGCGACAAACTCGGCACCAAGCAATCCCAGATTTAAGCCTGATGCCTTGCTTAAAGTCATATAAGCTAGAGCTGCGACAAATTCGGAACCAAGCAATCTTGATTAATCTCGGCGATCGATTTCGCACCTGTTAAGGTCATGGCGACCTGCATTTCTTTGCGCATTAAGTCCAGCAAATTCTCTACCCCTGCTTGACCTGCTGCGCCAAGTGCATAGGCAAAAGCGCGCCCAATTAAACAAGTGTCGGCGCCTAGCGCAATCATCCGCACCACATCTAGGCCATTGCGAATACCCGAGTCCACCAGAATCTTCAACTGCCCTTTTACCGCATCCGCAATCTGTGGCAGAGCACGAGCGCTAGAAAGCACCCCATCTAATTGACGGCCACCATGATTCGACACCACAATACCATCAGCCCCAAAACTCACCGCATCCTTAGCGTCTTGCGGATCAAGGATGCCTTTAATTACCATCGGACCGTCCCAGAACTCACGAATCCATTCTAGGTCTTTCCATGAAATAGAAGGGTCAAAATTATTCCCTAACCAACCAATATAGTCTGCCAGACCTGTAGGCTTGCCCAAATAGTGAGAAATATTTCCCAAATCATGGGGTTTGCCTTGCACGCCAACATGCCAAGCCCAATGAGGATGCAAGATGGCTTGCGCATAACGACGCATGGCTGCATTCGGGCCACTCATGCCTGAATGTGCATCACGATAGCGTGCGCCTGGTACAGGCATATCCACGGTAAAGACCAAGGTTGAACAGCCTGCTGCCTTAGCGCGCTCCAAAGCATTCTTCATAAAACCGCGGTCACGTAATACATAAAGTTGAAACCACATCGGGCGCTTAATTGCTGGTGCAACTTCTTCAATCGGACAGACCGACACTGTTGATAAGGTAAATGGAATACCCTTATTATCCGCCGCCTTCGCCGCTTGTACCTCACCACGTTGTGCATACATGCCAGTTAAACCCACAGGTGCTAAGGCCAAGGGCATGGCAAGCTTTTCACCAAACAGCTCGGTCTCAAGACTGAGTTCAGACATGTTTTTTAAAATACGCTGGCGTAAAGCAATATCGGCCAGGTCTTTGACATTCCGGTCAAGTGTGGCTTCATCATAAGCACCACCGTCAATGTAATGAAATAAGAATGGCGGTAAGCGACGACGTGCCGCTTCGCGGTAATCTTTTGAAGATGAAATAATCATCATGTAATCCTTAAAATATTCCTTAAATATCTAAGCGGTTCTTACGCAGTCGACGAACCTCGGCCTCATCAATCTCGCGCACTTCTTGGATGACGAAATCCAAGTGTTGACGTACCGCCCGACTTGCCGCTTCTGGATCTCGGCGCTCAATCGCCTCCAAGACCTCCGCATGTTGTAAATTTAATTGATCAAATCGTTGTTGATCGGCATACAGTTTACGGCGCCCAAGCGCCACGTTATAGCGTAATAATTTAAAAACATTACGCATCATTTGAATCAGTACGACATTGTGACTCGCTTCAGCAATCGCCAAGTGAAAAGCCGCATCCGCATCAGCCGATAACTCATCTTGTGCCTGTGCTTGATAATGCAATAGCCGCTCATATGCCTCTCGAATCATCTGTCGATCTTCTTCGCTAGCACGTTTAGCGGCATACCAAGCCGTGCCACTTTCAAGCACTGCTCGCGCTTCTTGCACGTCATAACGATAATCAGGATCTTCACTCATAAGAGAACCTAATACATTCAGATTCGGGCTAATTGACCAAAGCGAAGGATGCGCATTCAGATAAGAACCTGATCCTTGACGCTTACTCAACATGCCCTGGGCATTCAGCTGACTTAAGGCCTCTCGCAGCGTTGCTCTAGACATCGACAACATTTCGCACAATTTACGTTCAGCAGGTAGACGGTCACCAACATTTAAACCCAAGGTCTCTAACATCTCAGCGAGCTTTTGAATAGAATGGTCAATAACCGTCATACTTACTCCAACACGATTTATTTACGATATTAAGGAATCATCCATGGTAACAAGTACGCTTGGACAGTGACCATAATACCAATAATCGTGGCAAAAATAAGGCTATGCTTTACGGTGAATCTAAACAGATCTGACTCACGACCTACTAGCCCTACCGCAGCACACGCAATCGCAATTGATTGGGGTGAAATCATCTTACCGGTTACGCCGCCACTGGTATTGGCGGCGACTAAGAGAACATCAGAGACGCCTATCTGATGCGCAGTGGTGGCTTGTAAAGCACCAAACAAAGCATTCGCTGAAGTATCTGAGCCCGTCAAGAACACACCTAACCAACCAAGGAATGGGGAGAAAAAGGTGAAGGCATCTCCGGTATGCGCCAGCGCCAGCGCTAAGGTCGCTGAAAGACCCGAGTAATTCGCAACGAAGGCGAAGGCTAAAACCATACCAATAGAAGCAATCGGCACTTTTAATTCATTCAAGGTTTCAGCAAATGTCTTGACCGCTTCAGCTGGACGCATTTTCAAATAGAGGATGGTGATGATGGCAGCAATTAAAATAGCCGTGCCCGTTGCCGAAAACCAATCAAACTTATATACTGCGGCATAATTCAATGCCTCACTCACCACAGGCGGCATCTTCTGTACTAGCTGATGTAAGCCTGGAACTTCGAAGGTAAAGACCCAATGCTCTAATGCACCACCCTTAGCGAATAAGCGCTTGAATGGCGCAACACTCCAGATCGTCACGACAACAGTTAGGATTGCAAACGGCATCCAAGCTTTAATAATTTGTGCTGCACTATAGGTTTGTGCTCTGGTCTCTGCTGGTAAAGCTGCTGTATCTGCAGGTGCTTTATCATGCATTGAAACTGCTTGCTGTACCGATGTCGACACGTGATTCTGAGGCTGGTTCAGCGTCGCTGAGTGATTACCTTTAACTTTAGTGGCGGCCGCTTTTTCTTCATCAAAACGGAA
>CAZIKJ010000506.1:0-1658 GCA_964539685.1 uncultured Pelistega sp. | reverse complement strand
CAGCGCAAGCATTCCGTGACTTTTTGAAGTCATCTGGTTTAGACACACGTATCGCAGAGCGTTTAAGCACATTAAACCCTGATGATGTGCGTGCACTTGCCAATGCAGGCCAAGAAATTCGTCAATGGATTGTTGAGGCACCGTTTTCTGCAGAGTTTGAACAAAGCATTCGTGCTGAATTCGCTAAATTAGATGGGGATGGCAAGGGTACTTTCGCGGTTCGTTCTTCAGCGACGGCTGAAGACTTACCTGATGCATCATTTGCTGGTCAACAAGAGACGTTCTTGAACGTGGCTGGTATTGACGATGTGCTTGATAAAATCCGTCACGTATTTGCATCACTTTATAATGATCGCGCTATTTCTTATCGTGTACACAAGGGATACGCGCATGCTGAGGTTGCTTTATCAGCAGGTATTCAACGTATGGTTCGCTCGGATAAGGGTAGTGCCGGCGTGATGTTCACGATTGATACGGAGTCAGGCTTCCCTGATGTGGTCTTTATTACATCATCTTATGGTTTAGGTGAGACTGTTGTTCAAGGCGCTGTGAACCCTGACGAGTTCTACGTGTTTAAGCCATCATTAGCGAATAAGCAGTACCCAATTATTAGCCGTCGCATTGGCTCTAAATTAATCAAGATGGAATTCACTGAAGATCGTAAGCCAGGTGAGAATGCGGTTAAGACAGTGGATGTTCCTGTGACAGAGCGTAATCGTTATTCTTTAACTGATGAGGAAGTGATTGAGCTTGCCCGTTATGCCGTGATTATTGAGAACCACTACCAACGCCCAATGGACGTTGAGTGGGGTCGTGATGGTGTTGATGGTAAATTATATATTTTACAAGCGCGTCCTGAGACGGTTAAATCTCAAATTGGCAAGAATGACATTCAACAACGCTACAAACTTAAAGCAACTGGTGAGGTTTTAATTACTGGTCGTGCAATTGGTCAGAAAATCGGCTCTGGTAAAGTCCGTATTATTCAAGACTTAGCCGATATGGATCAGGTTCAAGCTGGTGATATTCTTGTGACTGATATGACAGACCCGAACTGGGAGCCTGTAATGAAACGTGCTGCAGCGATTGTGACCAATCGTGGTGGCCGTACATGTCACGCTGCGATTATTGCTCGTGAATTAGGGATTCCAGCGGTGGTTGGCACAGGCGAGGCAACTGAAGTACTGAAAGAGGGCGCTGAGGTTACTGTTTCATGTGCTGAAGGCGATGAAGGTCGCATCTATGATGGCTTCTTAGAGACAGAAATCGAAGAAGTTCGTCGTGGTGATATGCCAGAAATTCCTGTGAAAATCATGATGAACGTGGGTAATCCGCAGTTGGCTTTTGACTTCTCACAGATTCCTAATGCGGGTGTGGGCTTAGCACGTCTAGAGTTCATCATTAATAACAATATTAATGTTCACCCGAAAGCGGTCTTAGACTATCCTAATGTTGATAGTGAACTGAAGAAGGCGGTTGAGTCTGCTGCTCGTGGTTATGCAAGTCCGCGCTCTTTCTTTGTTTCTAAGCTAGCTGAAGGTATTGCAACGATTGCAGCGGCTTTCTATCCTAAACCTGTGATTGTTCGTATGTCAGACTTTAAATCGAATGAGTACCGTAAGTTAGTCGGTGGCTCACGCTACGAGCCTGAGGAAGAG
>CAZIKJ010000505.1:0-3500 GCA_964539685.1 uncultured Pelistega sp. | reverse complement strand
TCTCAGATTTATCTCGTATTTAAGCAAGTGAAATTATGACCATCTCAACCCCAAGCTCTGCCCCAATCCCTGCTGGTAGCCCTTTTATTCATTACCAGGACAATCAATTATATATGGAGCAAGTTTCATTGAAGGAACTGGCTCAGCTGTATGGCACGCCACTCTATGTTTATTCAAGAGCTGCCTTACAAGCCGCGTGGCAGCGCTACCAAGAGGCTAGCGAGCTAGGTGATGTGGTTGTCTGCTTTGGTATGAAAGCCAACTCGAACCTGGCTATTTTGCAAGAATTTGCCCGTCTTGGCGCAGGTTTTGACTTGGTTTCAGGTGGTGAGCTTGCACGCGCCCTTAAAGCAGGCGCCGATGCAAGCAAGATTGTCTTCTCAGGTGTGGGCAAGCAAGCTTGGGAAATTGAAGCGGGTTTGCAGGCCAAGATTAAGTGCTTTAATGTTGAATCAATCCCTGAGTTAGATTTGATTTCTGCAGTGGCCACACGCATGGGTGTCTCTGCGCCCATCTCTTTACGCGTAAATCCCGACGTGGATGCCAAGACTCACCCATATATTTCAACTGGTCTGAAAGAAAATAAATTCGGTATTGATATTCTCTTGGCCCCTGAAGTCTATGCCTATGCCAAGACGCTACCCGGTCTTGATGTGGTCGGTGTGGACTGCCATATCGGCTCACAGATTACCGAGATGTCTCCTTTCTTAGATGCTGCTGATAAATTAATTGACCTCTTAGATCGTCTACGCGATCAAGATATCCAGCTTCATCATGTGGACATCGGTGGTGGTTTAGGCATTCGCTATACCAATGAAGAGCCTGTACATCCTAAGGATCTCGTCGCTAAGGTCTTGGAGAAATTGCGTCAACGTGGTTATCAAGATATGCAATTGGTGATGGAGCCAGGTCGTTCACTGGTCGGCAATTCTGGTCTGCTTTTGAGCCAAGTACAGTTTGTTAAAACCACCGAAGCGCGCAATTTTGCGATTGTTGATGCGGCCATGAATGACCTCTTACGCCCGACCCTATACGATGCCTACCATGGCGTCCTTGCCTTAGAACATAAAGCAGGTGAAGCCCAAACTTATGATGTGGTGGGACCTATCTGTGAAAGTGGCGACTGGTTAGCCAAGCAACGTGACTTCGTGATTGAAGCCGGTGACTTCTTAGCGGTTGAATCAGCTGGCGCCTATGGCTTTACCATGGCCAGCCAATACAACACCCGCCCACGTGCTGCTGAAGTCTTAGTCGATGGTGATAAGCACTACTTAATTCGTGAGCGCGAGACCTTCGAGCATATCTTTGGCTTGGATCGTATGCTCTAAACGCACAGCATAAAACGTAAAGCCTCAAAGCAGAAAGGACGCCAGATTAGTGAATCAGCGTCCTTTTACGTATTCTTATCTTAGACAAAATCATGGGCCTTCATTCCCTCGCAAGCGAATTTTTATCGACAAAACAATAATGGCGTGCTATCAATTCAGCACGCCATTATTCTTTTCTCAGTTACTCTCTACTGCCCTACAACTCACCGTAAGAGTGTAAGCCCGACAAGAAGATATTTACCCCGATAAAGGCAAAAGTCGTAATCACAAGACCTACTAGCGCCCAGTATGCCGCTACCGTACCACGCATACCCTTCATTAAGCGCAGGTGCAACCACGCCGCATAGTTCAACCACACCACTAGTGCCCAGGTTTCTTTCGGGTCCCATTGCCAGTATGTACCCCAAGCATCCGCTGCCCACAAAGCACCTAATACGGTGGCCACGGTAAAGAAAGCAAAGCCAATCGAAATCGCACGATACATCACATCATCTAAGACTTCGAAAGATGGCAGACTGGCGGCAATCCGCTTACGCATCATCAAAATCAAGGCCACGATGATGACACTAATACCGAAATACACGATCCAGAAAATTGATGCTTCACCACGGTCACTAAAGATAAATGCCTCAGCAATTAACGCAGCACCGACTAAGAGTAAAGGAATCATCGGACGCCAAGAAGTGGTCTCACCATGATGTTTCACCATGTAGGCAAAACCTACCATGGCGGCCAAGGCGAAGGTACCATAACCGATAAAGTTAGCTGGTACATGTAGCTTCATCCACCAGCTATTGAGTGCATTATTCAACGGCGCAATAGTTGCTGCATCACGTTCAAAGGTATACCAGAGTAAGAAAATTACCGCTGATGAAATCACTAATAAAACAAAACCACCAAGGGCGCGCGTGTTGTAACGCTTCTCGTAATAGAGATAGAACACCGCAGTGATCAAACAGAATAAGACAAAGACCTCGTAGAGATTACTCACAGGGATATGGCCCATATCCGCCGCAATCAAGTGTCCCTCACGCCAGCGTACCATTAAGCCCACAAAGCCCATAACCACACCAGACCAGGTAAACACCGTGCCCATCCAGGCAAAACGCGGAGCGAAGTAAGAAATCCAATACATCACCGTGGCCATAAAGAACATGGCACACATCCATAAGACCGCTGATTGTGAAGAGATTAAATACTTTAATAGGAATTTGGTATTCGCATGATCTAAATTGCCGTCATACAGCCAAATCGCGAGTAGAGATAGTAAACCCACGCCAATCATGAGCGTGCGTAATGGACGCCAGAGCCAACCCATCCACACCATAAAGAATACCGTGCCACCAAGGATATACTTCTCGTAAATATCCATGGAATCAGGCCATGTCTGCAAGGCGTAGAAAGCGCCCGCGGCTAAGACGAGAAAGAAGGCGATATCGGTCCAATTAAATCGGCCACGCATAGAATGCTGGTCAACAGGCTGCTCTTGCCACTTTGCCGATGGGGCTTGGAATGCAGCAGGTTTATTAATGACATTTTCAGACATATTTACTTCCTTTCTAGCTCAGCAAAGTCTTGTTTAAACTGCTCGAACTCATTATTAAAATCCATTGTACGCTTCTGTGAGGTCATTGCTGCACGGATTTGGCTGCCATGCTCACCATCGGTATTCACCCACAACCAGATACGACGCTCACGGATATAGAACATGGCAAATACCCCTAGAATTAATAAGAGGCTACCTAAATATACGGTCATCTTACCCGGCGAGCGTGTGGCTTGAATGACACTGGCTTGAATATGCTCATAGGAGCGTAATTGCAGCATCACGGGTCCTTGATAGTGGGCCAAGTCAGATATGGCACGTAAGGCCGTATCAAACCAACGCGCTTGTTGCTCCATCTGCTGTGCATTGCCCTGAGCAAAGTCCAGCGTAGGCATACCTAATTCCTGTCGCACCATACCACGCAACTCTATAGCAGAGAATACCAGATAATCACGCAAAATTTGTTTCATTGGTTCACGTAAATTTTCTGGGACGCGTTGTTCGTTCGGCGCATTCACCCCATCAATATGATCATCAATACCCTTAAAGCCATTGCGAGAGTAGATTTCTAAAGCGCGCTCTGCGAGAACAATCGCATTCGCCTTATCGATGCGCTCATCTTGTAC
>CAZIKJ010000504.1:0-3611 GCA_964539685.1 uncultured Pelistega sp. | reverse complement strand
CCGTGAAGGAGCGTTTGAAGTATTACTCAAACCAATGGATTGATGCGATTGCACCTTCTAATTTCTTTGCTTTGAATGCTGATGCGTTGAAAGCTTTCCAAGATACTAAGGGTGAATCGCTCCAGAAGGGTATGGCGAACTTTCTTGAAGACTCTCTGAAGGGTCGCATTACTCAGACAGATGAGACGGCTTTCGAGGTAGGTAAAAACCTAGCTATTACTTCAGGTAAAGTGGTTTTCCAGAATGCTTTGTTTGAACTCATTCAATACACACCACAAACAACTGATGTATACGAAGTGCCTTTATTGATGGTGCCACCATGCATCAACAAGTTCTATATTCTTGATTTGCAACCAGAAAACTCTTTTGTTAATCATGCAGTACATCAAGGTCATACCGTATTTTTGGTGTCTTGGCGTAACCCAATGGAAAGCGATACGGATAATACTGATCTCAAAACTTGGGACGACTATATCCAAGACGGCGTGATGACTGCAATTAATATGACTCGTGAGATCACCGGTAAAGACAAGATTAACGCATTAGGTTTCTGCGTGGGTGGTACGATGCTATCAACTACCTTATCAGTTTTACGTGCTCGTGGCGAAGACCCTGTTAATAGCTTGACCTTATTAACGACCTTCTTAGATTTCAGTGAAACAGGTATTATGGATGTCTTTATTGATGAAGCCATGGTGTCTATGCGTGAAGCAACAATTGGTCGCGGTGGCTTGTTACCAGGTCAAGAGCTTGCCTCAACATTCTCATTCTTACGTCCAAACGAATTGGTGTGGAACTATGTAGTGAATAACTACTATAAGGGTGAAACGCCGATGGCATTTGATATTCTTTACTGGAATTCAGATAGCACCAACTTACCAGGCCCATTCTTTGCTTGGTATTTACGTAACACCTACTTAGAAAATAATTTAGTAGAGCCGAATAAAGTTAAGGTATTGGGTACTGGTGTAGATTTAGGCTTATTAGATATGGATGCCTATATTTACGCCTCTAAAGAAGATCATATCGTGCCATGGCAATCTGCGTATATGAGTAACGATGTAATCAGCGGTAAGAAGCGTTTCTGTTTAGGTGCTTCTGGTCACGTCGCCGGCGTGATTAATCCTCCTTCTAAGAACAAGCGTAATTATTGGGTTAACGACAATGAATACGATGATGGCTATTTAAGTCACGAACAGTGGTTTGAAGAGTCACAACAAAAACCAGGTAGCTGGTGGGTTGATTGGTCTGCGTGGCTAGCTGAGCGCGCTGGTAATCAAGTTAAAGCCAAGAAAACCTTAGGCAATACTAAGCATAAGCCAATTACTGATGCGCCAGGTGAGTACGTTAAAGTACGTGCAGTAAAGTGATAGTAAGAATTTTTGAACAGTAAGTTTATATTTTAGGAGGACGCATATGAGTCAAAAAGTAGCATACGTAACGGGTGGTATGGGTGGTATTGGAACCGCTATTTGTCAACGCTTAGCCAAAGAAGGCTTTAAAGTGATTGCAGGTGCAGGCCCAAGCCGTAACGTACAAAAATGGTTAGATGAGCAAGCTGCACTAGGCTATACATTCTACGCCTCAGTAGGTAACGTAGCCGACTGGGACTCTACTGTAGAAGCTTTTGAAAAAGTAAGAGCTGAACACGGTAACGTAGATGTACTCGTTAATAACGCTGGTATTACGCGTGATGGTGTGTTCCGTAAAATGAGTCTTGAAGATTGGACTTCAGTTATGGATACTAACCTAAATAGCTTATTTAACGTCACTAAACAAGTGATCGAAAATATGTACGAAAAGCGCTGGGGGCGTATTATCAATATCAGTTCGGTGAACGGTCAGAAAGGTCAGTTTGGTCAATCAAACTACTCGACCGCTAAAGCGGGTATTCATGGCTTCACAATGGCCTTAGCACAAGAGATGGCTAGCCGTGGCGTAACCGTGAATACTGTTTCTCCAGGCTATATTGGTACAGAAATGGTACGCGCAATTCGCCCTGAAGTATTAGAGCAAATTGTGTCGACAATTCCTGTGCGTCGTCTAGGCACACCTGAAGAAATCGCTTCTATGGTTGCTTGGTTGGCCTCTGATGACTCTGGCTTTGCAACGGGCGCTGACTTCTCAGTGAACGGCGGCTTACACATGAGCTAATCAGCTTGTTTAGGGCGATAGTAGTGCTAATATGGCACTATTGTCGCCTTTATTTTATGGAATGCAGAATGACTCAAACAGTAGACTCAAGCAGAACTATTAAAAAATATCCGAATCGTCGACTCTATGATACGGAAACGAGTACTTATATAACCTTAGCGGATGTTAAGCAATTGGTGTTAGATAATGTCGGCTTTAAGGTTGTCGATGCTAAAAGCAACGAGGACATTACCCGCAGTATTTTATTGCAAATTATTCTAGAGCTAGAAAGCGAAGGCGTACCCATGTTTAATGCGAATATGCTGAAACAAATTATTCGCTTCTATGGACATGCTATGCAAGGTGTTATGGGTTCATATTTAGAGAAAAATATGCAGGCCTTTGTTGAAATTCAAAACCGTTTAAGCGAACAATCAAACAGCTTGTATGGTAAGCAGTTTGGCGCTGATGCTTGGACACAATTTATGAATTTCCAAGCACCGATGTTGAATAATGTAATGAGTAATTATGTAGAGCAATCTAAGACAATGTTCTTACAAATGCAAGAACAGATGCAAAATCAAACACAAAATATCTTAGGTGCTTTTCCATTTGCGAATGCTGACAAAGAGAAGAAATAATCTTGAGTGATAGACGTATCAAAGTCACTTTATTTTATGGGCAAGATGAATTAAGTACTTATCAAAGTGCTCAATCTCTTGCCCAAATTATTGCTGGTATAGAAGATGTGCAGCCAGCGATTATTCAATTAACGCAAACTGAAATTGCTAGACCTATGCAGGGGCTGTGCCTGTGCTGTCGCATGCATGCTGAACTCAGTAGCTTATTACGGGATGCATTTATGCAGGCCTTACAAAAGAGGCACGCAGCTTTTTCCCATATCATTGTCTGTGCTAGATCAGACACCGATCCAGCGAATATTGTTCATACCTTAACTAATGATTTCTTTGTGAAAGAGCGTTATGTTTTTTGGGATGTGGTGAGTTGTTTGACTGCTGAGCAGCTGTCGTTACTTAGTGAGCAGCTGGACGAGCTAGTGATGCCACAAGAGATGATGACAGGGCAGCTGGATGTCGGGCGGCTGGATGTCGGGCGGCTGGATGTTGAGCAGCTGAATGTGCAAGAGTCTGAGCAGTCTGACGTTCAGGGGAGGCGTAGGGAGCTTAAATACAGTCAATTATTCGCTACGGATTTATTTTTAGTCAATCAGCAAGATGGTGTGAGGGATTGCAAGGCGGTGATGAATGCATTGGTTGAGGGCTTGCAAAGTATGCGTGCTGCTGCAGCAGTGTGGCATAGGCAGCATATTTACCCTAGCCAAGACTTTGATCAATTGGCTTTTGTGCAATATACGACTGATCTATTGGCGCGTGAGCAGACGCAACAACGAATTATGCATAGACCGGTATCTGGGCGCTTATTTGGAGTGGGTTTATTTAGGTAGAATAGAGTAATGT
>CAZIKJ010000503.1:0-3514 GCA_964539685.1 uncultured Pelistega sp. | reverse complement strand
AGTGGAAGTAGCTATACGAGTGACGCGATGGTTGGCGCTAAGCAAGATTCTGAGCAAGCCAAGCAAGAGGCCCGTGCGCGCTTTAAATTGGTTGAGGATTAAATTATTTGATGCCTCTCTTTGAGCGTCTTTAATCGAATCTCTTTTTAATCGAGTCTCTTTGTAATTGAAGGTCTTGTATTGAAGGCCTATCAATGCTTTGTTCTTTTTTGCTAGTGTCGTACTTGGATGCCCAGCGTGTCATTAGTTGTGTCGTTAGCTATTTATCCAGGCAGATCATGGTTGACATGTAAAATCAAGAGTAATCGTTTATAGGATTCCTGATGAGGAATACCTTAATTCTTGCCGCTGAAATACCTTATGTCCTAAACCTGTAGCAAAGTTGCAACGAAGTAGAGAAAATAGGCGCAATAATTTTGCAAATCTCTCAAATCTGTATATAATTTAATTCTTAAGCCGGCTTAGCTCAGTTGGTAGAGCAGCTGATTTGTAATCAGAAGGTCACGAGTTCGACTCTTGTAGCCGGCACCAAAATTTAAAGGTCTACGTCTGTTTTCAGCGTAGGCCTTTTTCATTTTTTCGCGCTTTTTTTTCTCGTTGTTTTCGGCGCGCTCCCTCACTATTTCAGCACGGCCCCTCGTTGTTTTCCGCGGGCTTCCGCACGCCCCTCATTATTTCCGCGTGCTTATTCTTGTATATTTGTCCCGCACACTTTATCTCTTCGCTATCAGCGCTTGCTGTTTTTTCCGGTTCGCATTGTGTGGGCTTAAAAACTAGTGATCTTTTTGCCAGAAGATATCGTGTAGGCCTGCTTCTTTATTTAATGTGCGAGCGAGTACAAAGAAGTAATCGGATAGGCGATTGAGAAATTGTAGGCAGTAATCGTTGACAGCTTCAGCTTCATTTAAGGTGAATACATCACGCTCTGCACGGCGCGCAGTGCTGCGACAGATATGGGCACGTGCGGCTGCCTCAGTGCCGCCAGGAAGAATGAATTCTTTCAGTTCGGCTAATGCCTCAAGTTGCTGGCTAATATAGGCTTCAAGGCGCTCTAAATGCGCTTGTGTGAGACAGGTATAGCCGGGGATGCAGATTTCTGCGCCTGCATCGAAGAGGCGATGTTGAATAAATTGTAATTCTTGTATAAGTTCATTGCGCATGGGGCAGCAGAGTAATAAGCCCACGGCGCTATTGAGTTCATCCACGCTACCTAAGGAATGGATGCGTGGATGAGACTTTGATACACGTTGACCATCACCCAAACTGGTCGATCCTTGATCTCCAGCCTTGGTGACAATCTGACTTAAGCGATTCGTCATCTATACTTAATAAATGATTTATTCGAATTACTTAATTATTCGTGCTCTTTCATCTGAGGGATGATGGTCACTGGGCATACGCCAGCATTAATCATGGCATAACTAACGCTACCTAATACACCGCCAAAGAATGGGTTAGTACCACGTGAGCCCATCACAATCAGCTCAACAGGGTGCTCAGTATTTTTGCTTTGTAGCACGAAATCAATCAAGCACTCTTTTGGATCACCAGCACCCATACTGAGTTCATAAGGAACGCCAGTTTCATTTAGCATCACCTCAACACCTTCAGTGGCTTCTTTGAAAAGTTGAGTTTGGTACTCTTCAACATCACCACGGTTGAAAAAAGCCTTGGCGTGTACGGTTCTAAAGCTAGGCTGAATATTCATCACTTGTAAACGTAGACCAGTAAGCTTGGCAAAATCTATTGCCCATTTAAGCGCTTTCTTGGCGTTATCAGATGAATCATAAGGAACTAAAATTGTCTTCGCCATAATATTTAAATCTCCATTTCACGTTAGGCATTGCTTAACTTTATTTTACATGAGTTTTGTTGTATGTGTCTGTTTTGTTTTCGTGAGAGGAGTCTTAAGTGACTGACAAAAATCGCTTGAAATAATTTTTCACCGCTTGATACTATAGAATACTTATTTTCCTAGCGAATATTGTGTACGATATAGTATAGATAAGTATGCTAGAAGTAAGAGGATATCAATATGAAAAAGCGTATGGGCGCAGCCTTAATTACCTTAATTGCCAGTTTAGGCGTGGTTTCTTTTGCTCAGGCGCAAGAGCAAGCGAAGGCCTCAGGCGAGGTGCGTCGCATTGATGCTGCCAAAGGTAAAATTGCCATTAAGCATGGCGCAATTTCGGACCTGAAATTACCTGCAATGACCTTGGTCTACAACATTACCCCTGCCTTATTGCAGCAAGTTAATGCAGGTGATCAAGTGAATTTCACTGCTAAACACGAGAATAATCAGTATATTATTCTTGAAATTAAGGCGAAATAAAATTGTTTGTGCTACCTGTGTGAGACGGGTAGTAAGTTCTCCCGAGTGTTTCTTTAAGTTTAATTTATGCTACGTCTGCTGCAGCGCTTTACGCTTGCCATTGTAATCATAGGTGCTATTGTTGGTTCGGTATACGCTGTTGGTCAGACGTATCAAGCAAGTGCTCCTATTGGCGAGCAGGCGCAGATTGATACGCTCGTTGTGCATAAAGAACGAAGAGAGATGCAGGCTTATTATCAGGGTAAGCTGGTGAAGACCTATATGATTGCCTTAGGCTTTACGCCCCAGGGACATAAGCAGTTTGAGGGCGATGGCAAGACTCCTGAAGGATGGTACACGATTAATGATCGTAATCCACATAGTGGTTACCATAAAAACCTAGGTGTCTCCTACCCGAATGCGGCTGATAGAGCTTATGCCGCGGAGCAGGGTAAGTCAGCTGGGGGCGATATTAAAATCCATGGTCTACCGAATCGTATGCTCAATATGGGTACGCTACATCGCTTATTTGATTGGACCAATGGTTGTATCGCCGTGACGAATGAAGAGATGGATGAGTTGTATGCGGCAGTCATCCCGAATGCTAAGATACATATCCAACCTTAGGCCTAGGGGCAAAAATGCCGCACTTATGTTGTCACATATAGTGCGGCTTTTCTTTGCGCAATCAGTAAGTAAGCGCTAGTGACTTATAGCACGTAACGCGATAAGTCTGGGCTCTTCGCGGCTTCTTCCAGTTTGCTATTCACGTAATCGGCATTAATACATACTTTAAGACCACTTTGCGCCGAGGCGTCGAATGCCAGGTCTTCGAGCAGTTTCTCCATGACGGTATAGAGGCGACGAGCACCAATATTCTCCGTGCGCTCATTCACTTCGAAAGCTAGCTCAGCTAAGCGGTGCACGCCTTCATCGGTAAATTCAAGCTCAACAGTTTCCGTCGCCATTAATGCCGTGTATTGCTTAGTGAGCGAGGCATCCGTCTCATTCAAAATACGGACAAAGTCTTCGGTACTCAATGCCTCTAACTCCACACGAATCGGGAAGCGTCCTTGTAGCTCAGGAATTAAGTCTGATGGGCGTGAGAGGTGGAAGGCGCCTGAGGCAATAAAAAGAATATGGTCGGATTTACTAATTCCATATTTAGGATTTACCGTCGTGCCTTCCACTAAGAGAATCAAA
>CAZIKJ010000502.1:0-4932 GCA_964539685.1 uncultured Pelistega sp. | reverse complement strand
ACCCAGACAAAGTAGAACCTGGCTTACAGAGAGACGAGATACTGATACGTCGCCGTAAAATTTTCTTTCTGCTCTTAATTACCTTAAGCTCAGTTGATATTATCGACACGCTATTCAAAGGGATACATTATTTTCAATACTTAGGTAGCTACTACCTCTTGCATGAAGCCATGTTTATCATATTGGCTTTCATCGCCGTGTTTGTCCGCAACCGCTACTTTCACTTAAGCTTTGTGCTGTTTGCCATTATCGAAGAAATCATTTGGACAGCTAGACAGTATTCCATCATGTCTTAACTGCTTGCTCTTCTTAGGTCTATCGGTAGTTTAAGCTTACACTTAAGCAACGCCCAGATAACGACTCCAAAGCGAGCGATGCTCATCCAACTGGGCTGAATTGCCGCGCCAGACAATCTGACCACGCTCAACAATCAGATGCTTATCGGCTAGGCCGACGAGCTTCTCAATATACTTATCAATAATTAAAATGGTTTGGCCCGCTTGTTTGAGTTGACGCAAACATGCCCAGATTTCATCACGAATCACAGGCGCTAAACCTTCGGTCGCTTCATCTAGAATCAGTAATTTCGGATTGGTCGACAGTGCGCGTGCAATTGCCAACATCTGCTGCTCACCGCCTGATAATTGATTGCCCATATTCTGCTTGCGCTCTTTGAGCTTAGGAAAAAGCCCGTACAAGCGCTCTATGCTCCACGGCTCAGCGCTACCGTTACGGTTCGCCGCAAAAGCCACGAGATGTTCATGAACCGTAAGATTAGGAAAACACATGCGCCCTTCTGGCACGAGTGCAATACCGCGACGGGCACGCGCATCGGATGCCAACGACGTAATTGCCTGATCTTCAAAATAGATCTGTCCACTCATTAAGGGAATCGCTCCCACTAGACTCTTAACGGTCGTGCTTTTGCCCATGCCATTACGACCTAATAGGGTCACTATCTCGCCCTCTTGCACGCTAAAGTCCACATTAAAAAGTACCTGGCTGGCACCATAACCAGCACTAATTTGCTCACAGCGCAATAAATTACTCATCTCAACCCTCTCCTGAGCTGAACTTCATTCGCCCTACTTCTACCGTAGCACACAAGCTAAGCTTACTCCACATCTCAATCCTCACCCAGGTAAACAGCGCGCACCTGCTCGTGCTGCTTAATATGCGCCACATCGCCTGAGGTCAGCACACGACCATTGGCCAAGACTGAAATCGTATCGGCCAATTCAAACACGGCTTGCATATCATGTTCAATTAAGACAATAGAGCAAAATTTCTTCAAGCTTCTAATCAATGCAATCATGCTCGCACTATCATCAGGTCCAATTCCCGCTAAGGGTTCGTCAAGCAAGAGTAATTTCGGGTAGGATGCCAAGGCCAAAGCCACATCTAGCTTTCTTTGTAAGGCATGCGGTAAGGTAGCTGCGATGGTGTGTAAATAAGGCTCTAGTGCCACATGCGAGGCTAATTCCAACGCGCGCTCATAGAGTGGCAAATCCTTGGCACGTGGCCGCAAAAAGTGAAAGCTTGAGCCTTGATGCGCTTGACAAGCAAGCATCAAATTATCGAGTACGGTGCTTTGAGGGAAGATACTCGTTACCTGGAAACAACGCGAGAGACCTAATTTCACCCGCTTATTCGCGCTCGCATGAGTGATATCCACGCCATTGAGCAGTATCTGCCCATGATCAAGGCTTAATAAACCCGATAATAAATTAACGAGGGTTGATTTGCCAGCACCATTCGGACCAATTAAGGCATGAATTTGCCCGACAGCCACTTCGAGACTGACATTATCGGTAGCGACTAGGCCACCAAACTGCTTACGTAGGTCCTTCGCGATAAATAAACTCATGCCACCCTCTTTTTTAACAGAGCTAGCTTCAATACCGCAGTGCCATTTTTCAAGTAAGTAGACGTTAAACTCATGAGGTCCTCTTTTTAAATAAACCCACAATCCCTTGTGGTGAGAAGAAGACCAAGACAATCAATAACAAGCCCATGGGCCAATGCCAGAAATCGGTGTAGAGTTTAAGTACTTCACTCAAGCCCAACCACACGGCTACACCAATAATCGGCCCCCAACGTGTCGCCATGCCACCTAAAATAATCATAATCACCAAAGCAGCTGATTCGCTAAAGGACATCATCTGTGGACTGACATAATTATCATTAATCGCCAATAAAGCGCCACCTAAGCCAGCCACTGCACCCGCCATCACGAAAGCACAGAGATGAATCGCATACACGGGGTAGCCAAGTGCTAACATACGCGTGCTATTTTCGCGAGTGCCTTTTAAAGCAATACCAAAGCGCGACTTAAGTACGCGTTCGTTTAAGAGAAAAACCAGACAGAGAATAGCCAAGACAAGGTAGTAAAAGGTGTGCTCAAATTCGTCAAGCCAAACACCAAAGTTAAACGGCACATAAATCGCATAACCATCTTCGCCACCAAGAAAACCGAGCGACATCGTGACGTAATACAGCATCTGCGCAAAGGCCAGCGTAATCATAATGAAGTAAGCGCCTTTCGTGCGAATACTAATAGCCCCAATTAAGAACGCAAACAAGGCACTCGCCAAGAGCGCGTAGACCAGCATTAGCCAGACATTACTCTGCCCCGCATCTAAGGCAATCACTAAGGCATAAGCGCCTACGCCCATAAACCCCGCATGACCCAAGGCCACCATACCGCCATAGCCTAAAATAAAATTCAGACTTATTGTCACGGTCATTATAATCATGACCCGACGCATAAAGCCAATATAGTAGTCCCAACCGATCTGCTCAGCCACCCATGGTAAGGCAGCCAAGAGAATCAGCAATACCGCCATAATAAGCACTTGCTTTAAGCCTAAAGAGCTAGCAGTTAGGACTCGCGTACGCAAAGTATCCGCACTGAAGGCTTGCGTGGCACCCGCATCTTGTCTCTCCGGGCCTACGCTCTGCGTTTGACCCTGATGAGCAGCCGCACCTACCTGGGATGATGCTAAGGGTGAAATTTCTAAGGCACTGGTTTTATGCGCTGAGCCTGGAGGTTTATTCATCGAATTCTAGGCCCTAGCTGGAAATAAACCATTAGGTTTAAAGACTAAAATAATCGCCATCAATATATACATAGAGATACTGGCTAAGGCCGGCCCCAAGTCCGCAGCCACCGAGGCGGGCAAAGTCATTTTCAATAGGGGCGGCAAAAAAGCACGACCAGAGGTATCAATCATCCCGACTAATAAAGCCGCGACTAAAGCACCACGAATTGAACCTATACCACCGATGACAATGACCACTAAGGCGGGGATAATAATCGTGTTACCCATGCCGATTTGTACGGCACTTAAGGGCCCCATGAGTGCACCCGCAAAGGCAGCAAGCGCCGCCCCAATCACAAAAACAAAGAAGAAAACTTGATTAACCCGCACCCCCATCAACTCAGCCATTTGGCGATTCGATGCACCCGCGCGCACCACCATGCCGATACGTGTGTACTTAACCATAAGATACAGCAATAAGGCCACTAAGACACCCATTGCAATCAGCAATAAACGATAGCTGGAATACGGTAAAGTGCCCAATAGCAGGACAGGACCACTTAAGGAGGCTGGAGCTGAAGACAGCAAGGGAGCTGCTCCCCAGAAGTAACGCACGGCATCATCGGCGATCATCATGAGACCAATACTCGCCAATACTTGAGCAAGGTGTCCTGAGCGATACATGCGCCGCATCACGAGGACTTCCAATAGCATGGCACACAGCATAATCGCGGCCATGGAAGCCACGACACTAAGGAAAAAGTTATTGCTCACTTGCATCACACTCGCCGCCACATAAGCGCCGCCCATATAGAGAGCACCATGCGCGAGGTTCAGGGTATCCATAATCCCAAACACAAGGGTTAAACCTGCGGCGAGTAAGAACAACATCAGACCATAGGCGATGCCATTGAGCAGTTGTTCGGCGATAAAAACACTATCCATTAATCAGTAGTATCAAGAAGTACGCTCACCCTATGGCATCTTACAGTCGTTAACATAAGCATCTTGGTGTTTCTGCATCACCGTTTTAACCAGCTTATTCGTAATATCACCGTCCGCATTTTTCTCGACGACTCGTAGGTAATAATCCTGAATCGGGTAGTGGTTCACACCGAAGGTGAATGGACCGCGCACCGAGTCGAAATTAGCCTTACGTAAAGCCGCAATCACCGCTTCTTTATTACTCACATCACCATTGAGTTCGCGCACAGCAGCATCGAGTGACATGATGACATCATAGGCCTGAGCCGCATATACGGCTGGATAACGATTGAATTTCTGACGATAATCAGCCACAAACTTCTTATTCGCCGCATTATCTAAGTCATGCGTCCAGTGCGCCGTATTCTGTAAGCCCACCATTGCCTCGCCCACGGCATTAATCACATCTTGGTCAGCCGAGAAACCCGGTGCCACTAATTGAATATTATCGAGACCAGCGGCTTTAAATTGTTTGATGAAATTAATCCCCATGGCGCCTGGTAGGAAAAAGAACACCGCTTCAGGTTCTGCGGCCCGCACTTGCGCCAACTCCGCCGCATAATCCAACTGACCGACACGAGTATAAATCTCTTCTTTCACTTCGCCCGTGTAGGTGCGCTTAAAGCCCCCTAAGTGGTCCTTGCCTGCTGGGTAATTCGGCGCAATGATGACCATCTTCTTGTAGCCACTTTCATTCGCCACTACACCCGCTGCCTCATCATAGGTATCGTTCTGGTAGACACCGAAGAAATATGGATTACACTGCGCACCTGCATATTGGCTAGGGCCAGGGTTGCTTGAAATAAAAGGGACTTTCGCACTAAATAAGGCCTGACCTACCGCTAAAGCCGCATTTGAAGGGATAGGGCCAGTAAAAAAATCTATCTTATCTTGTTTAATATAACGG
>CAZIKJ010000501.1:0-5976 GCA_964539685.1 uncultured Pelistega sp. | reverse complement strand
CGCATTTGCGTTGGCAGCGAATTGCCTATGCCTTCGGCTTGGAGGGTTCGGCGTGGAATGAAGATATGGTGCTGCAGCGCTATGAGTTGCTGTATGAGGCAGGATTAGTAGCCGAGGCAATTCGCGAACAACAAGCTTCGCTTCAGCGCACATCTTCTGTTGAGGCTGCGCATAAGCAATGGCTTGACGTGCACAACTCAACACCAGAAAGTGATGGTGCAGGTTTAGCCATGCACTATGACCATAGGCGTATCTTGGCGACAGGTATGGCACGCTTACGAGCCAAGATTAAGTATCGCCCGGTGATGTTCGAGTTAATGCCTGAGGCATTCACCTTATTACAACTCCAACAAACGGTTGAAGCCATCGCCGGACGAGTCTTGCATAAGCAGAATTTTCGTCGTTTGATCGAGCAACAGGACTTGGTTGAGGAAACCGGCGCCATGGGGGCGAGTACCACGGGCCGACCCGCTAAACTATTTCGCTTTAAGGGTGATGTGATTCAAGAGCGGGCGATTGCTGGGACTAAGCTGCCGCTCGCTAAGCAGGCGCGTTGAGCGCATTCTCTTATATGGATTGTGATCCGAGAAGCTAAGTGATTGGCTGAATCGTGACATCAGCAGCGACATCAGCAGCGACATCAGCAGTGACATAAGCAGTGACATAAGCAGTGACATCAGCAGTGACATCAGCAGTGACATCAGCAATTGACACATAAGCACCATACGGCTTCATTCGCTCTTTGGGTGGGGAAGGTGAGCGGAATCATCTACCTTATGTGAGAATTCAGCAACAATACATAGGCACCACCTTAGGTTACACATAGAAGTCATGTATAAGACACTTGACTTTTCTATTATGCTCAAATATAGTATAAGTCAATAAGCGTCGTGAGCTTTAAAATTTTACACGGCGCATTTTTTTAGTCTTTTAATACTCAATTTGAGCATAACATGAATGATAAGATTTCTAGTGTCCCTCCTTTAGCGACCGTCTTGATTGAACCCTTAGTGCGTGAGGCCTTAAGAGAGGATTTAGGCAGAGCAGGAGATATTACGAGCGATGCGATTATTCCAGCCTCTGTACAGGCAGAATTATTTGTTGTGGCGCGAGAGTCAGGTGTATTAGCAGGCCTAGACCTTGCACGCTTGGCCTTTTTCTTATTAGATCCGACGGTGCAGTTTGAGGCCTTGTTAGAAGATGGAGCACGCTTACAGGCAGGTAGTCGTATCGCGCGTGTCGTCGGTCCTGCGCGCACCTTGCTGTGTGCGGAGCGAACGGCCTTAAATTTTCTCTGCCACCTAAGTGGTATTGCGAGCGCGACCGCGGCGATTGCTGATCGCATTGCGCAGTGGGATTGTAAAGTGACGTGTACGCGTAAAACCACGCCTTTGCTACGTGCGGTAGAGAAATATGCGGTGCGCGTAGGTGGTGGATGTAATCACCGTTTTGGACTTGATGATGCGATCTTGATTAAAGATAATCATATCGCCATTGCAGGAAGTTTGGTGCTGGCTGTTGAGCGGGCGCGAGCGGTGATTGGTCATATGGTCAAGATCGAGGTCGAAGTGGATACCTTGGAGCAATTGGACCAAGCTTTAGCGCTGGGTGTGGATGTGATTTTGCTCGATAACATGGATGTAGCAACACTCACTGAGGCTGTGCGACGGATTGATGGTCGGGCGATTAGTGAGGCCAGTGGCGGTGTAACGCCGGATACGGCGGCTCAGATTGCTGCAACAGGGGTGAATCGCATCGCAATTGGTTGGATTACCCATAGTGCACCGATCTTAGATATTGGTTTTGATGTGCTTTAAAAATTTATTTTTTGGTGTTTTGCGGTACCTGGAAATTAGGATTGATTGATGAAAACTCAGGCTTTACGAATTGGTTTAATGGTTTTGCTGCTCACTGTGATCACGGCGCTTGCATGGCGGGTGGATGTGAGAGCGGCTGCCTCAACTGGACAATCGCTTAATGGAGAGGGCTCCGGTTCCGTAGAGTTGAGTTTTCCGGCTAAGCCAATTACCATTGTGGTGACTTTTCCGCCAGGCGGAGGGACGGATTTATTGGCCCGTAAGCTGGCGCTGGAGCTAGAGAAACAATGGCAACAGCCGATTATTGTCGAAAATAAGCCTGGTGCAAGCGGCAATATTGGTGCGCGCTATGTCGCCGAAAGTGCTGCCGATGGGTATACCTTGCTGATGGTGAATAGTTCGTTTGCAATTAATCCTGGCGTGTACAAACAGCTTGATTTTGACCCTAAGAAGGATTTTGTGCCGATTATGAATGTGGCCTGGATTCCTTCTTTATTGGTCGTTGGTGAGCAAAGCCCAGCCAATAATTTAGCACAGGCTTTGCAGCAGAAGAAAGCTGACTCGGTAGCTTTTGCCTCATGCGGCAATGGTACTCCACAACACTTAGCGGGTGAGATGCTAGCCGATCGCACTGGCGAGCGTCTTTTACATATCCCTTATAAAGGGTGTGCACCTGCTTTAACGGATATTATGGCCTCACAAGTGCCCATGGGATTTGTGACGATTTCTAGCGCCATGAGTTTCGTTCAGAGTGGCAAGCTTAAGCCAATTGCCGTGACTTCACCGCAACGCAGTCCTATCATGCCAGAAGTACCAACGCTGATGGAGCTGGGTATTGAGGATTATGAGCTCGATCAATGGCATGGTTTATTGGCACCCGCCAATACGCCACCAGCGGTTGTGGCGCAGTTAAATCAGGCCTTAAGCAAGATTATGCAGCAAGCGCATATTCAAGAAGAATTAAAGGGCTTGGGTTATACACCTGCGCAAAGTACGGTACAAGAGTTCACGCAAATTATTCATGCCGATATTGATCGCTTTGCCAATCTTACGCACCGAGTTGGTTTAGAGGTGAACTAAATTTCATGCAAGTTGGTCGCAGAATATCTGCCTTAGGATCATGTTTAAAAATTGGGCAGATTAGAGCCACTTGTTCAAGCGCCTTGGCTGCATGTTCAATATGGATCCTTGCTCTAAAGAGTGGCTCAAAGCAGATAAGGTGTTGAAGAATCTAGCCTTTAATAAGGCTGTCGACTAAAGGGATGGCGTAATAGGGCTTGGATGGAATGTACCTTAACATCGACATAGCTAGGACGCCCATCATATTTAGCGCTGAATGGGGTGCCGCGATGAAAGATATGAGCGCAACGCATACCAATTTGCTTGGCACTTTTTAAGTTCTTTAAGGTGTCCTCAACGAGAGTCACTTGCTCAGGCTTGCATTGCAGTTGATGAATCATCTGCTGCATGAGTTTGAGTGAGGGCTTAGGATAATAATTACCTTGTAGCATCATCTGGTCGATGGCACAGATACCCGCAAAACATTGTTCAATTTTCAAGGTCTGTAAAACTGTACGAGCATAGCGATACGGTGCATTGGTAAAGACATACTTAATACCCGGAGTGGCCGTTAATAAAGCAGCCAAATGAGGCTCTGGTTTCACATAAGCTGCAGCATCAAAGTCATGGCTCATATGTAAGAATTCACTAGCATCAATGCCATGGTGACGCTGCATACCAATCATGGTGGCACCATAGCGCTCCCAGTACTTTTGGCGTAGCTTGGTGGCGGCATCAAAATCGATAGAAAGCGCTTGCATGACGGCGCGTGTCATGCTCTGATCAATCTGCTGGAAGATAGCGTGCGAAGCATCGTGTAAGGTATTGTCTAAGTCAAACAGCCACACCCGAGGATGATCTCGGAGTGTGGTGTGTTGCGGTAGCGGCTTGATCAGTTTAGAGCAGCGCATGCATCAAATCGCTCAGTCAGGTGCTTAGACTAAGCCGTGATCATAGTGCCGACACCATCGTCGGTCAGAATCTCTAAAAGTAAGCAATGGGGTACGCGACCATCTACAATATGAACTGAGTGCACGCCACTACGTGCCGCATCAAGAGCAGAAGAAATCTTCGGCATCATACCACCAGTAATTGTGCCGTCCGCGAATAACTCATCAATAGTACGGGTCGATAAGCGGCGTAATAACTTGCCTTCCTTATCAAGCACACCTGGAATATTTGTCATTAAGAGCAGTTTCTCAGCCATTAAGACTTCAGCAATTTTACCGGCCACTAAGTCTGCATTAATATTGTAAGCAGAGCCTTCTTCGTAGTTAAAACCAACAGGCGAAATCACAGGAATAAATTGATCCTCGACGAGTGCCTTCACCACAGAAGGGTCAACAGTCGTGATTTCACCGACATAACCAATATCTAGCGGCTCGTTAGGATTTTCCTTATTGGGCATAAGTTTCTTGCGGGCCTGAATCATGCCACCGTCTTTACCCGTTAAGCCGATAGCTTTACCACCTGCTTGGTTAATCATCATGACAATATCTTGTTGCACTTGACCACCTAAAACCCATTCCACCACCTCCATGGTTTCTTGGTCGGTAACGCGCATGCCTTGGATAAAATTACCTTCTTTGCCTAAGCGCTTTAAAGCGGAGTCAATCTGTGGTCCACCACCATGCACAACAATCGGGTTAAGGCCAATGAGCTTTAGCAAAACCACATCATGCGCGAAGCTCTTTTGGAGGTTCTCATCGGTCATGGCATTGCCGCCATATTTCACCACCACGGTCTTACCATGAAAGCGGCGAATATAGGGCATCGATTCCGAAATAATATCGGCTTTAATGGCAGGCGTAATGGCAGGCGTAATGGTAGGCTGTGTCGTCATTATAAAACCTCAATAGGGAGCTTATTTTTGAGCTAATGTTTTCTCAAGGGTTTGAATAAATTCGGCTTTATCGTATTTGCCAATATAGCGCTTCACAATATTGCCTTGGCGATCAATTAAAAATGCCACAGGGGTAAAACGAATATCGCCAAACTCTTTAGAGAGCGTATTAGATTTATCATGAATGACGGTAAAGGGCAAGGGGAACGTATCGCTAAATTTCTGTATCGCAGCCGGATCATCATAAGACATCGCTACGCCGAGCGTCTCATAGCCTTGGTCTTTGTAGGTTTGGTAGTAGCTGACAGTATCAGGCATCTGTACAACACAGGTTACGCACGTAGTCGCCCAGAATTTGACCAGTACGACTTTACCTTTTAATTGTTCAGAACTGCCTTGAACGCCCGCAATTGAGGTGAAATCATATTCGGGTTTTTCAGATTGATGAAAAATAGCAAAATAAGCTCCCGCGATGATTAATAGTAAGGCGGTAATCGGAATTAATAACTTATTCATTTTTACTGTAATGGAAAGGTTTGGGTTGCACCTGAGCCAGAAGGAGCACTATTGTTATCCATACTGCTCTGGGTGGTGGTATTGCTTGTCGTGTTACTATTGACTTGGTTCGCAGAAACAATATCAAATGCTTTAACGACACGCACAACATCACTAATAGTTGAGGCTGCTTGTGCCGCATTATTACCTTCAGCTTGAGTGACTTGTCCCATGAGATAAACAACGCCTTGAGAGGTCGTTACGACAATTGAGCCAGAAGGAATGTTCTTGGTGATAAGCAGTTCAGATTTGACCTTAGAGGAAATCCAAGTGTCTTTAGAGCGTACGCTGAACGGGGCAGGAGGAGCGATCATTAACTCATTTAGGACGTCGTTGACATCCGTAATGCCACGAGCAATTGTGCTTGCTTTGTCTTTATCGGCTTGAGTAGCGACTTCGCCTGTGAGTAAGATGCGGCGGTTAAATGTGGTGGCATTAATGCGAGCATTCGCATCAGAGAATTGAGAACCTAATTCAGCTTCAGCTTTAACCGAGATAGTCTTGTCGGTGAGTTGCATACCACTTGTTCGACGATCAGTAACAACCATAGCCGTAGTGGCGGCTACCCCGCCAACGAGTAAAGGGACGCAAGCTGATAAACCTAAACTGCCGACCAAAGCAAGGGCGATAACAGGGCGAAAGTGAGGTTTTTTGATCATGCAAGGTCTCCTAATAAAAAGGCATCGATACCATCGCAAAGGA
>CAZIKJ010000500.1:0-2337 GCA_964539685.1 uncultured Pelistega sp. | reverse complement strand
TAGATGCGTCTTTTAAAGATTTAGGCCGCGATCCGACCGATGTTGAACTGATGATGTTTGCGCAAGCAAATAGTGAGCATTGTCGTCATAAGATTTTTAATGCGACCTGGACAATTGATGGTCAGGAACAAGATAAGACCTTATTCGGTATGATCCGTGAGACGCACCAAGCGCAGCCAAAAGGCACGGTGGTGGCGTACTCTGATAACTCGGCGATTATGCAAGGACGTGAAGTCAAGCGCTTCTTCCCTATGGCAGGCACGAGTGCGGTGAACCGTTATCAAGATCATGACCGTATCACGCATACCTTAATGAAGGTAGAGACACATAATCACCCGACAGCGATTGCGCCATTCCCTGGTGCTGCAACAGGTGCAGGTGGTGAGATTCGCGACGAAGGCGCTACTGGCCGTGGCTCTAAACCTAAGGCCGGTTTGACAGGTTTCACGGTATCGAATTTGCATCTTGATGAGGCAACCGAAGATTGGGAAAAAGACTCCCATGGTATGCCTAGCCGTATTGCCAACCCTGTCGATATTATGATCCAGGGACCGATTGGTGGTGCGGCTTTTAACAATGAATTTGGTCGTCCGAACTTGCTCGGTTATTTCCGTGTATTTGAGCAGACCGTAGCAGGTAAGCAGTGGGGCTACCATAAGCCGATTATGATTGCGGGTGGCTTAGGCAGCATTGATGATGCCTTGACCCATAAGAAAGAAATTCCTGATGGCGCCTTATTAATTCAATTAGGTGGCCCAGGCATGCGTATTGGTATGGGTGGCGGTGCCGCTTCCAGTATGAGTGTGGGTAGCAATACGGAAGACTTAGACTTTGACTCTGTACAACGTGGTAATCCAGAGTTAGAGCGTCGCGCACAGGAGGTTATTGATACTTGCTGGCGCCTTTTAGAGAAGAACCCAATTATTGCGATTCACGATGTGGGCGCAGGTGGTTTATCGAACGCCTTCCCAGAACTGGTGAATGACGCGGGTCGCGGTGCGATTTTTGATTTGCAGCGTGTACATCTTGAAGAATCAGGCATGTCAGCAGCCGAGATCTGGAGTAATGAGTCGCAAGAGCGTTACGTCTTGTCGATCTTGCCTGAAGATTTAGCGGCTTTTGACGCTATTTGTAAACGCGAACGCTGCCCTTATTCAGTAGTGGGTATCGCGACTGAAGAGCGTATGTTGCGTGTCGTCGATGGTGAAGGACTGCCAACAGATCCTGATAATACCAGCACTCAGCCTGCCACAACCGTGCGCCCAGTGGATGTGCCGATTGATGTGATTTTAGGTAAGCCGCCACGTATGCACCGTGATGTTACGCGTGTTGAGTTAACGAGTGAGCCCGTCGATGTGGTCGGTTTGGAGCTTGATGAGATGGTGCGTAAGGTGATGCGTCATCCTACTGTGGCAAATAAGACCTTCCTCATCACAATTGGTGACCGTAGCGTTGGTGGTTTGAATGCACGCGACCAGATGGTTGGTCCGTGGCAAGTGCCTGTGGCGGATTGTGCGGTGACTTTAGACGGTTTTTATGGTTATACCGGTCAGGCCATGTCAATGGGTGAGCGTTCACCATTGGCAATTATCAATGCCCCTGCTTCGGGCCGTATGGCATTAGCAGAAGCCTTAACCAACTTAGCCGCTGCCGATGTGCAAGCCATTGAAGATATTAAATTATCGGCTAACTGGATGGCAGCAACCGGTGTTGAGGGTCAAGATGCGGCTCTGTTTGATACGGTTACGGCGGTGAGCCAGTTCTGCCAGAAAGCAGGGTTGTCAATTCCAGTCGGTAAAGACTCTTTATCAATGCGCACAAGCTGGGCTGAAGGTGAAGAGAAACATGAGGTGATCTCGCCCGTTTCATTAGTGATTACGGCTTTTGCGAATGTTGATGATGCGCGCAAGACCTTAACACCACAATTAAAAACTGACCAAGGTGATACCGCGCTCATTCTGATTGACTTAGGCCAAGGTAAGAATCGCTTAGGTGGCTCTATCTTGTCGCACGTAAGCAATCAGTTCGGTGATCAAGTGCCAGATTTAGAAGACCCAGAATTGCTGCGTACCTTCTTTGCTTCGATTCGTGGTTTAGCACAAGATGATACGATCTTGGCCTACCATGACCGTTCTGACGGTGGTTTGCTAGCGACTGTAGCAGAGATGGCATTTGCAGGTAATGTAGGTGTTTCATTAAATGTTGATATGCTGACATTCGATAATAATGTCGCCTTTCGTTAAGATTACATCCTTATAAGCGGTGGTGGATTGGGATCCCATGTCATAATTGACGCTTCCGGCCGCTTCGATTGTGATCTCGGTTGAACCCGCTTTT
>CAZIKJ010000499.1:0-7783 GCA_964539685.1 uncultured Pelistega sp. | reverse complement strand
GTAAAAAAGATGCCTAGGTAAAACAGAAGATGCTTATCTAGGCTATCAGTGCAGACAACACTCAACAATTACTTCATAGAAATCGTTGTATTCACACCGCGCTCGTGATGAGACCAACGTGCGGTAATAGACTTGGTTTGTGTCCAGAATGAAACAGCTTGTTTACCATTTGGACCAAGATCACCCAACTTAGAGGCACGTGAACCCGTAAAGCTAAACCATGCAACCGGTACAGGAATTGGAATGTTAATGCCAATTTGACCGACATCAATATTGTTTTGGAAATAGCGTGCATCACCACCGCTTTGGGTAAAGATAGCCACACCATTACCGTTCGGGTTAGCGTTAATAAACTCAATCGCATCATCCAAGGTATCAACGTGTACACATACAAGGACAGGGCCAAAGATCTCTTCTTGGTAGATTGACATATTGGCTTTCACGTCAGTGAACAGAGTTGGGCCAATAAAGTTACCATTCTCGTAGCCAGGAACGACAAGATCGCTACCGTCAACTTTTAGGGTTGCGCCTTGCTCAACACCAGACTTAATCAGGCGTTGTACACGCTCACGAGCTTGTGGAGAGACAAGAGGGCCTAGGTCAGCAGTGCGGTCGGTACCGACATTGACTTTAAGACCTTTAGTTTTTTCTACTAATTCATCAATCCATTCTTTGGTTTCACCGACGAACACCGCAACGGATGTTGCCATGCAGCGTTGACCTGCAGCACCAAAAGCGGCACCTACCAACTGGTTGAGGGCGACTTCTTTATCGGCTTCAGGCGTGATCACGCAGTGGTTTTTCGCTCCCATCATAGATTGGCAGCGCTTACCCGCGTTAGAGGCACGTTGATAAATCTCAGTACCTACACGTGTAGAGCCGATGAAGGATACGGCTTTAATATCAGGGTGTTCGCAAAGACGGTTAGCGACATCAGGACCACCGTGCACGACGTTAAGAACGCCAGGAGGTAGACCAGCTTGCAAGGCTAATTCGGCTAAGAACAAGGAGGCTGACGGTGCTTGCTCTGAAGGTTTTAAGACAAAGGTATTGCCGCAGGCAATCGCAATTGGGAACATAAAGCAAGGTAGCATCACTGGGAAGTTAAAGGCGGTAATACCAGCACACACACCGAGTGGTTGAATAAGGGTGTAGACATCAATACCACTGGCTGCATTCTCGGCATACTCACCTAATTGCAAGCTGACCATAGAGCAAGCATGCTCAATCACTTCTAAGCCACGACCCACTTCACCTTCAGCATCGGGTAGTGTTTTACCATGTTCTAAGGTAATTAGCTGGGCTAATTTATCGCTGTTTTCACGGACTAATTGTTGTAACTTCAGCATTACGCGCATGCGTGTACCTTGGCCTGAATTACGCCAGGTTTTAAAGGCCTCTTTAGCGTTGGCAATGGCAGCATCAACTTCATCAATTTTGGCAAAAGGAACACGAGCAACAACTTCTTGGTTGGCAGGATTTAAGACATCAAGCCATTGAGAACTTGTGGACTGAACTTTTTCTCCGTTGATAATTAAGGGGATATTTGGAATAGCAGTCATGAAATTTCCTTTTATTTAATAAGTGAACATGTAGATTCTGAAAGTGGCTGGAAAGCTTCTTCAGCTGGGATAGTGGCTAAGAGCTTTGAGTAATCCCACTCTGAGCTTTTTTCATCCGGTTTTTTAACTTGGTACAGGTACATATCGTGAATCACGCGACCATTAGGGCGAATTGAGGCATTACGCAGAACGCTATCTTCGATCGGGATGGCACGCATGGCGGTGGCTACTTGATCTCCTTCAACAGTTTTCGCTGAAGCCACGCCTTTTAGATAGTGATACACACTTGAATACACACCCGCGTGGGTCATGGTTGGTTTTAAATTATTGAAGGCATTCGCAAAGCGGTCTGAGAAGGCGCGGGTGCCATCGTCAAAGTCCCAATAGAATCCATCAACATAGCTTAGGCCCTGAGCAACTTCATTGCCGAGTGCGCGGACATCCGATAAGAAGAGTAAGAGAGCGACTAGGCGTTGCTTGCCACTGGTAATGCCAAATTCTTTTGCTTGTTTAACCGCGTTAACCGTGTCTTGTGAACCGTTGGCTAAGGCCACAACATCAGCACCAGAGCTTTGCGCTTGCAAGAGGAATGAAGCGAAGTCTGAGTTATTCAGTGGATGGCGTACTTGACCACTTACTGTGCCACCGAGCTTTTTCACCATCGCGGAGGTATCGGATTCCAATGAGTGACCGAAGGCATAATCTACCGTGAGGAAGTACCATGATTTACCGCCAGCGTCGATGGTCGCTTTTACGCCACCAACCGATTGAGAGTAGGTATCAAACATCCAGTGGAAACCCACAGGAGAGCATTCCTTATTGGTTAAGACTGTGGTTGCGGGACCTGAAAAAAGTGCAATGCGATTCTTCTCTTTGGCAATGTTCTGTACGGCTAGCGCCACGGCTGAGTTAGTTAAGTCAGCAATGGCAGTCACGCCTTCACGGTCGAACCACTCACGGGCTTTAGCGGCACCGACGTCGGCCTTGTTTTGATTATCAGCAAAGATAACATCAATATCCATGCCTTTGCATTCTTTAGCAAGACAATCCTCAACTGCTAATTTAGCGGCGGCAACTGAGCCTGCACCACCCATTGAGGCATTAGGGCCTGACATATCTGTCAGGACACCAATTTTAACTTTAGGGGCAGATTGTGCGTAGCTAAGTGTGCTGAGCGCCATTAGAGCGGCTGTAGCAATACCGCTTAAGGCGTACTTGCGTTGTTTTTTTTTCATAGCGTGTCTCCAGGGTTATAGTCATAGCTTATCTATTTTGTGTAAGCTTTTTTGCTTGTAAGCTTGTTTTTTTATGTATAGCTTAAGTTTGATGTGTATTAATGTTTAATACAATATAATAAATGCACATTTAATGTTTAAAAATACACAACTATGTTGAACTGGGATGACTTACGATATTTTCTAGAAGTGGCACGTACGCAGCGCGTAAGTGGCGCCGCAGCAAGGCTTGGCGTGGAACACACTACGGTGGCACGGCGAATTCGGCAGCTTGAAACGAATTTAAAAACCGTGCTTTTTGAGAAATCACGTTCCACGGGATTTACCCTAACTCAGTCTGGACAGGAGCTTTTGGCCCATGTTGAGAAGATGGAAAGTCACTGGTTGAACGCCCAAGAAGAGTTGACTGGCTTAGGTGAGTCCTTAAGTGGACATTTGCGGATTGCTGCAACGGAAGGCTTTGGCAGCTATGTCGTGACGCCCTTGAGTTTGTATTTTCAGGATCAGTATCCAGGCATCACGGTAGATGTTATGCCGTTTCAGCGCTTTGTCAATCAAACCAAGCGCGAGGCAGATATTGCAATTACGATTGAAAGACCGCAACGTGGCCCTTATGTCTATAGCAAGCTGTGCGATTATGCCTTAAAGATTTACGCAACTCGAGATTACGTACAAAATCATGCACCAATTACGAGCTTAGATGATTTGCAAGCACATCGTTTCATTACTTATGTTGATGAATTAATTATCTCGGATCAATTGCGTTTTGCACAAGACGTGATCCCAAGTAATAAGATCGTCTTTCGTAGCAATAGTGTAGTGGCGCAGTTACGTGCCTGTTTGCAAGGTAAGGCTTTAGCGGTATTGCCTTGCTTTATGGGTGAGACTCAGCCCATTTTGCAATCGGTATTGTCAGAGCAGTTCACCTTAAAACGCAGCTTCTGGCTGTACTTTCATGAAGACTTAAAACAATTAAAGCGTGTCGAGGTATTTAACAAATACTTAAAAACTATGTTAGAAAAAAACAAAAAACTTCTGGAAGGGAATGCTAATATACTTATTAGTCATTGAAAATTTTAAGAAAAGGGTAGAGATATGCGTAAACGGCTAATTAATTTACTGGCAAAGTCTGCACTTGCTTCCGCCTTATCCTTTACGCCTATACTGACGTATGCTCAAGCGCCAGACTTTAGTCAGGCTCCAGATGTTGGTCATGGTTTTAAAATACTGCAAGATGTCCCTACGCAGCTTGCACCTATAGGCCCCGCAGAGCTGAGTGATAGTATTATTGTTAATACCTTGCCCGTGATTGACTGGTTTCCTAGTGGTCGCCTTGGTGCAACGGCACGTGATGCCTTGAATATCTTACAGCAAGCCGATGCGCAAGGTTTAAGTGCTAAGGATTATCAGGTTGAAGCATGGGCTGGGCGCTTTGTGCAATTAGAAAATAGACAACTAGATTCTGCCCAAGTAAGTGCCTTGTCACAAGACTTAGAGAGTCGCTTTATTGACTATGTCCTCGACCTGAAAAATGGACGCATTAAACCAGAGCAAGTCAAGCAAAAGTTTAATCGTGAAGTATGGACGCGTGATCAAGCGCATCGATTTGTTGCTGATGCCATAGCTCAGGATGGTTTAGATGCAGGCCTAAAGCGTGTGATGAATGCTATCCCGATGTATCAATCCTTATTGAATGCCTTAGCACAATATCGTGCTTTAGAGAATCATCCTGCTTGGGCAACACCGCTGAGCGGCAGTGCTAATCCAGGACAGAACTATAAGCAGATGGATATCTTGCTGGCGCGCTTACAGGCATTAGGCGATATCAGCAGCACGGAAGCCTTGCCAGCAAGTTATAGTGGTGAAATTGTTGAGGCGGTTCGTCGCTTTCAACAACGACATGGTTTTAAAGGTGATGGTAAATTAGATAAGGCAACCATTACGAGCCTAAATGTGACGCCAACTCAGCGTGTTAAGCAGATCTTATTGAATATCGAGCGCTTGCGTTGGACACCCTTAACCACTGGTGATCGCATGATTGTGGTGAATATTCCTGAGTTTATTCTGCGTGCTTATCATGTGAATCAAGGCTCTATAGAACCACCACTGGAGATGCGGGTTATTGTTGGGCGCTCTTTTAAAACCGATACGCCTTTATTCGATGGACAATTATCGGCAATTGAGTTTAGTCCGTATTGGAATATTCCGATTTCAATCGCACGCTCTGAAACCATTCCGAAGATTCGTGCCAATCCTAGCTATCTGAATGCCTCTGGCATGGAGTTTGTGTTGGGCAATAGTGTTTCAACGGTGGCGTCTGAAGCGAATATACAGGCGGTCTTGAGTGGTAAGGCAAGAATTCGTCAACGCCCTGGCCCTAAGAATGCGCTCGGTGATATTAAGTTTATCTTTCCGAATAATCAGAGTATCTTTTTACACCACACCCCTTCGGTTGGACTTTTTGACCGCTCACGCCGCGATTTAAGTCATGGTTGTATTCGTGTTGAAGAGCCTGTGGAGTTAGCACAATTTGTCTTAGAACGTCAAACTGAATGGACTAGAAGCCGTATTGAAAACGCCATGAATGGAAAAAAATCCAGTACAATCAAGGTAGTAGAGCCAGTTACTGTTGTCTTGGCCTACTCAACTGTGGTTGTCAAAAATAAGCAAGTCTATTTTTATAATGATATTTATGGACAGGATGATTTGCTTGCTAAAGTTTTAGCGAAACGTCGTCCTTAGCAAATACAGTATATGGAGACAAGCCTATATGGAGAAAAATTAGTGAATAGTCGTCGTCAGTTTTTGCGATCATCAAGCAAGCTTATGGTTGCAGGTTCGCTGATGTCATTTGGCATCGGTGCCAAGGCTGCTGTCCGTCCAAGTACGCCTTATTTCTTATCATTAGATCATACTCATACTTTAGAGCGTATTGGCTTACAGTATCGCTTAGGGGATGATTATCTTAAACCCGCATTGGGGCGTCTCAACCGCTTCTTGCGCGATCATTACTCCGGTACGGTGGGTATTATCGATCCACGACTATACGATATTCTAAGTGATATGAAATCACTGTTACGTACCGACTTGGCTTACCATATTATTTCTGGCTATCGTGATCCGAATACCAATGAGCGCTTACGTACAACGCGCGGTGGTGGTGTAGCGAAAACCAGTCTGCATATGCAAGGCCGTGCGCTGGATATTCGTATGCCAGGCGTGCCTTTAGATGAGTTGCGTGATGCTGCCTTAGAATTGAAAGCAGGTGGTGTCGGTTATTACTCTAGCGATCGCTTTGTGCATATTGACACGGGACGTGTACGCTCTTGGGGTAGTTAATTACTAGCTTAGCTAATCTTGTGTTGCTGATATTTGAGTGCTGATTTAGCGCATTCTAAGCTTGATTTGTAAACTTGCATACGCAAAGTTATAAGCTTATGAAAATTGCAAAAAGTAAGGTAATATACTCAGGCTTTCGTATTTTCTGAGTCTCTCTTTTATGCAAGGAAGTTTACATGAAATTTGCTGATTTTAAGCCTGGTATGGTTTTTAAGCAGGGTCCATACCATCTTACCAAAGAAGAAATGCTCGATTTCGCTCAACGCTATGACCCGCAATGGTTTCATATTGATGAAGAGCGTGCCAAGCAAGACCGTTGGGGGGGCTTAATTGCAAGCGGTTGGCAGACCTGTGGTATCGCGATGAAACTCGCGGTTGAAGCCTGTCTTAAGGACTCTGAAAGTTTTGCCTCTCCGGGTTTGGATGTGGTGAAATGGTTAAAACCCGTGCGTCCAGGCGATGATCTCTATTGGCAAGGCACGATTAAGGCCACACGTACTTCTAACACCCGTCCAGGTATTGGCATTATGTTGTGGTCGTGGGAAGTACGTAATCAGAATGATGATGTGGTCTTAGAATTAGACGCAACGAGTCTTTTTGATTTAACGACGAAATCTTAAGCGCTTATTGCGATCCGCTAGTTCTTAAGCGCTCATTGTTCAGCGAGACTCTACAATCATTAGGCGTTCTCTACTGCGTGTGTTTAAATCACTTAATGCACACGCTTCACACCTTTCAAGGCCAGTTCAAACCCTCACTCATGATGCAAGAGGCGTCAAGAGCCGCTTAAGGTTTTGACCAGCGCACAGTAGCTTGTAAGCCCCTGTGGGTAAGCGTCTTTTGCAGCAAGAAGCCTTAACATCTTTATCAAGCCAGCGTAGAACTGGCTTTGTTTTTAACTAAAGACAACTGTCTTATTACCATTTAACAAAATACGATGTTCAACATGGTGACGTACCGCGCGCGATAAAACAAGTGATTCGGTATCAGCGCCAACCTGGACTAAATCCTCAGCCGTCATGCTATGGTCGACCGATTCAATCGCTTGCTCAATGATTGGGCCCTCATCTAAATCCGATGTCACATAGTGCGCCGTTGCACCGATAATTTTTACCCCACGAGCATGCGCTTGGTGGTATGGGCGTGCGCCTTTAAAGCTAGGTAAGAAGCTATGATGAATATTAATTGCTTTGCCTGTTAAGCTTACGCACATCTGATTACTGAGAATTTGCATATAGCGAGCTAACACCACCAGATCAACCTTCAGCTCATCAACTAATTGCAAAATATGTGCTTCTTGGCCTTCACGGGTTTCATTGGTGACGGGCAAGTAATGAAAGGGGATATTATAGGTTTTCGCCAGAATCTCGAAATCGCGGTGGTTAGAGGCAATACCGACAATATCCACAGGTAAAGAGCCAGTATGGGCGCGGAATAATAAATCATTCAAACAATGCCCTTGCTTACTGACGAGAATTAATACACGCGATTTAGTCTGTGTGTTATGTAGTTGCCAATGCATGGCAAATTTATCCGCTAAGGGCGTAAATTCTTGACGTAATTGTGCTTCTTGAATATCGGCAGCAACACGAAAGTGAATACGTAAGAAAAAGTGCTGAGTTTCTTCATCACCAAATTGCTGTGAAT
>CAZIKJ010000498.1:0-5624 GCA_964539685.1 uncultured Pelistega sp. | reverse complement strand
GGCACTGGTGATGAAATAGATTAAGAGATACACCAACATATCAGCGCAGGTAAGGACAACCTCACGTACCGCTAAGGCCGTTTGCATGACTTTGGTGGAGACTCTACCGGCAAACTCGTCCTGATAGAAAGAGAGACTTTGCGCTAACATCAGATTATGGAATCGCCAACGCAAGCGCATTGGGAATACACCTTGCAATGACTGAAAGCGCAAGGCCGATAACAGTATGACCCATAAGGGGCTGAGCACCAGAACGGCAGCCATAATGAGTAATGGCGTTTGCTTATTCGTCCAGAAAGTGGCCGCAGTTTCCTGATTCATCCAGTCGACTAGTTTACTCATCATCTGAAAGAGATAGGCTTCAAAGACTCCCAGCCCAGCAGTGAGAATCACCACTAATAATAAATAGCGACGCAAACCGTAGAGGCAGGAGTGAATAAAGGCAAAAAAGCCCTGATCAGTAACTGCATCTACCGTCTTAGGGTAAGGATTGATACGGCGCTCAAACCAAGAGAAAAATACATTCAGCATAGGATAGGTCTACCCAACTCATCAATTTTGGGTGTTAGTGAAATAAGGAAGGTGGAAAGAAAACAATGAAAGCGCATTCAATTGTATCGTTCCGCTCATACGAGCGAACAACACGCGCTATATTCGACTGTGATTGTGAGGTGCAATAAGTGTGGCACCAACAATCCTCAGCGCAATATTAGCTACGGATATCGTTGACTATGGATGAGCGTTATTATAACTGAAGAGTGAGGACTTAGGCTTTGCTTGTATTAAGCGCGGCCTAAGTTCTGAGGAGCCCCCGAGAATATAAGGTTAATTTTATGGGGGCTGTTTCGCTGACTGATATTACGGTGTGCTGCTTACGCTTTGCTCGCTTCAAGCGCTTGTGTGATATCAGCCAAGATATCATCAATATGCTCAATACCAATAGAGAGACGCACAAGGTCAGTACTGACGCCTGCTTTAGCTAGCTCTTCTTCGTTCAGTTGACGGTGTGTTGTCGTGGCAGGATGACAAGCCAGTGATTTCGCATCACCAATATTCACCAGGCGGGTGATTAATTGCAGGGCGTCAATAAAGCGAGTACCAGCTTCTTTTCCGCCCTTAATACCGAAAGACAGGATGCCTGAACCAGAACCCTTAAGGTATTTCTTCGCTAAATGATGCTCTGGGTTACTTTCAAGACCAGCGTACTTCACCCAACTCACTAGTTCATGGTCTTCAAGGAATTTCGCAACTTTCAGTGTATTCTCACAATGGCGCTCCATACGTAAAGCCAGTGTTTCAATGCCCATGAGGATTTGGAAGGCACTAAGCGGGGCCAAAGCCGCACCCATATTGCGTAGTGGACCCACGCGGCAGCGACCAATATAGGCAGCAGCGCCTAAGGCTTCGGTATAGACCACGCCGTGGTAGGCAGGATCGGGCTCATTCAGGATGGCAAATCGTTCTTTATGCTCAGCCCAAGGGAATTTACCTGAGTCAACAATAATACCTGCCAAGGTTGTACCGTGACCACCTAAATATTTAGTCAGCGAATGCACCACAATATCGGCACCATGCTCAAATGGTCGGCATAGAGCAGGTGATGCAACCGTATTGTCGACAATCAGTGGTACGCCATGGCGATGCGCCATATCCGCTAAGGCTTGTAAATCGACAATATTACCAGCGGGGTTGCCGATGGTTTCGCAGAATACCGCTTTGGTCTTATCATCAATAAGCGCCTCAAGTGCCGCAATATCATTGTGTGGAGCAAAGCGCACATCAATACCCAAGCGTGGGAAGGTGTGAGCAAATAAATTATAGGTGCCACCATACAAGGTGCTGACTGAAACAATATTATCACCTGCGGCCGTAATCGTCTGGATCGCATAGGTGATTGCTGCCATACCTGAGGCGAGTGCCAAGGCACCAACACCACCTTCAAGTGCCGCTACTCGCTCTTCAAGGACGGCATTGGTTGGATTGGTAATGCGTGTATAAATATTGCCCGCAACTTTTAAGTCAAATAAGTCTGCGCCATGCTGCGTGTTGTCGAAGGCATACGAGGTTGTTTGATAAATGGGTACCGCTACTGATTTGGTTGTCGGCTCCGGTGAATATCCCGCATGAATAGCAAGTGTCTCCAGTTTCATAAATTTTCCTATAGGTGTTGATTGACAAGATGTTTTATCAGAGCTCGCCGTAAAACTCCATCCTTGTGGAGGGGAGAACGTCAAAGCAAAAATTACTCGCTCATCAGCTGGCTTAAGTCTTGTTTAAAGCCTCGTCTTGATAAGTATAAGTACAATAAGTGCTAGCTTAGCAGATTTTATATAAGCGAGAGTAATATTGATAGTTGCTAGGCTAGAGCTAGAGATAGGAGCTAGGGATATGGATAGGTGAGGGGGAACTTTACTCTTACAAGTGAACTCTGGAAAATACACGTGCGACACATGGCCTGATGTACAATATCAGCATCAATTTTCATGAAGTTTATCGACTATGTCACATTACACCATTGCCGCTCTTTATAAATTCGTTGACTTGCCTGACTATGAGGCCTTACAGGCACCGATTCAGCAAGTCGCTGATGAGCATGGTATTAAGGGAATCTTATTACTGGCCCGTGAAGGTATTAACGGTACGATTGCGGGTACACGCGAGGGCATTGATGCGATCTTGGGCTATTTGCGCTCAGATCCACGCCTAGCTGACCTCGTCCATAAAGAGTCCTGGTCTGAGGATGAGCAGGCACCGTTTCATCGCCTGCGTGTGCGCTTGAAAAAAGAAATTGTGACCATGGGCCAACCGAATGTGAACGCTTTAAATGCGGGTGTTTACGTTAAACCCGAAGATTGGAATGCCTTAATCTCTGACCCCGATGTAGTCTTGATTGATACGCGTAACGACTATGAAGTAGGAATTGGTACGTTTAAGGGCGCCGTGAACCCTAAGACCGACACCTTTCGCGAATTTCCCCAATGGGTGCAAGATAATAGTGGGGAGGGCGGTCTCCTAGATAAAAACCAAAAGAAAAAAGTCGCCATGTTCTGTACGGGCGGCATTCGTTGTGAGAAATCGACTGCCTATATGAAGTCTCAAGGCTATGATGAGGTCTATCATCTTGAGGGCGGTATTTTAAAGTATTTAGAGACAGTCAAACAAGTCAATAGCCTCTGGGAAGGACAGTGTTTTGTGTTTGACGAGCGCGTCTCAGTCGGTCACGATTTAGTGCCTGGTGGCTATACCCAATGTCGCGCCTGTCGCATCCCCTTAAGTGAAGAAGATATGCAATCACCGCATTATATTCGTGGTGAAAGCTGTCCGCATTGCTGGGATAAAGTCACGCTTGAGCAAAGAGCGCGCTTCCGTGAACGCCAGAAACAAGTGGATTTAGCAGAAAAACGTCAAGAGGACCATCTTGGTGCCAAAATGCAAGAGCATATTGCTAAGCGTCGCCAGGAGAAACTTAATGAAAAACAAAGGCTTAGAGAATTGAACGCACAAAATACGTGCAAACCCTAGGTGATTTTTTTACACGTTTAATACATAATAGAAACATATAAGGCGAGGAGACATACTCGAGGAGACAGCTCTTAATAGAATACGAATAATAACTATCTGAGCAATATATTGAAGTGCTAAGCACTCACATAATAAGTAAACAAAAACAGCGATTATCTTAAGCAGGTAATCGCTGTTTTTTATTGTTTTGGTTTTGTAGAAAGGTATGGATTTAAGAAAATGGGTAAGTTTCTTATATTAACTATTAACTATTAACTATTTCTTCTTTTATAGAAAGTCTGTGGCTGATACTCTCCTCGAGAAAGTATCATAGAAGAGTGCTAATATACTTTAAATCCTTGAGGGAAAAATCTTATCAAACCGATCCAATAAATAAATCTAAACTTCTGAACTTAATTATGAAAAAAGGCAGTCTTCAAACGTACGAATTTCTAAAAAAGCAAATACTTTCTGGGTGTTATGTGGCGGGCGCACAATTAAAAGAAAATCAAATTGCAGAAGATATGCAAGTGAGCCGTACGCCCGTAAGAGCAGCGTTAAAGCAATTGGTTGATGACGGTTTGGCTGTTGCAGAAGAAGGGCGCGGAGTTTTTGTTGCGGGATGGACTCGATGGGATATTGAGGATATGTTCCAGCTTCGTATTCGTCTAGAACCGCTTGCTGCGAGACTTGCTTGTGAAAGGGCTGATGCAAATACTATTTTAAAGTTACAGCAAGATAATGTTGATATGGAGTATGCGATTGCTGCATGTATCGAGGGAAAGGAGTCTGTATCAAAAATACAAGAAATCAATAGTTCATTTCATCATACTTTGCTTGAATCATCTGGTTCCAAGCGCTTGGTTACAATACTTGGAACAATGATAGATATGCCTGTTATTACACGCTCATTTTTTCTGTATAGTCCTGAAGACCTACACCGGAGTTTGCAGCATCATAAGGATCTTGTTTTTGCGATTGAAAATAGAAATGTAGATTTAGCAGAACAAATAATGTCAATCCACTTAATGATTTCGAATCAACGTTTTATGAGCCTTCGTAAAGACAACGAAAAACTCCATAAGCTTTAAATTCCTCATCGCATTTAAAAACAATAAAAAAACAATCAAAGGGTATTTACCTATTTTTTTATTCTTTTTTTCGCTTAATATGACAATATTGTATTTGTATTGTATTTATTGAGGGAATATGAAAATAGCGATTATTGGTTGTGGTGACGTGGGGCGATGTTACGCAACAGCATTAACTAGTGCTGGGCATTTAGTGACTGACATATGTGATAGTAATGTGAGCACTGAAACAGAAGAATATGCAAAGTCTCTGGGTGCAAAATTGCACCCCTCACTGGATTCATGGCTTTCTGAAGCTGATTTGGTTATCTCTGCAGTATTTGGTGGGGTAGCTTTGGATGTTACTAAAGCCTCTATCCCCTATATGAAAAAACATTCTATCTACGCTGACTTCACAACGGGGAGCCCAGAAGACTTACGTGCTTCGGCTCGCCTTGCAGAATCCGCTGAAGTTAAATTTGTTGACGTTGCAATAACTGGAGCTATTGGTTTAAGTGGTCCAAGAACTCCATTGCTGTGTGCAGGTACAGAAGTAAGTGAGTTGATTGATGTGTTAGCAAGCATTAAAGCTCCTATTAAGGAGGTTGGTAATAAGGCAGGAGATGCCGTTTCTCTCAAACTGTTACGGAGTATTTTTACTAAGGGATTGGAGGCTCTATCAGTTGAGTGTCTGATGGCTGCAGAAAAAAAAGGTCTGAGAAAAGAATTATATGAGGTGTTATCTGATATTGATCAGTCCCCTATCAGAGATTTTATGGAGGTATTAGTTACCTCACATGTCAAGCACGCAGTTCGTCGTTTGAAAGAAGTTCAAGAGGCAAGGGTTCTTATAGAAAGCGAAGAAATACAGCCCTTAGTTCTTGATGGGGTAGAGGCATTATTTAAACGTACTGCTAATGCTATCACTGAGAAAGCTTTTGAAAATGCAGTAACAATTGAAAATAGTCTTGAGTGGCTGTTTGATGTGCAGAAAAATGTGCATATGGCCAGTTCAAAATAACCACTAAAATTTATATTTGGAGACATCTATGT
>CAZIKJ010000497.1:0-5573 GCA_964539685.1 uncultured Pelistega sp. | reverse complement strand
CGCTGGTTTTGCCGTGGGTGCTGTTGAGAAAGCAAAAATTATTAACGGTAAGAATATTGGTGCAGGCGATAAATTAATTGGCCTCGCCTCAAGTGGTGCGCACTCTAACGGCTTTTCGCTGATCCGTAAAATTATTGAGCGTGCAGGTGCTAAGCCAACAGATGATTTCCATGGTCAGCCATTCGGTGATGTGGTGATGGCCCCGACGCGCTTGTATGTCAAACCAGTGCTAGCTGCCTTAGCTGCACATGGTGAAGCAATTAAAGGACTTGCTCATATTACAGGTGGTGGCTTATTAGAGAACGTACCACGTATTTTACAAAAGGGCTTGAGTGCCAAAATTCATAAGAACGCATGGACCCTACCGCCACTATTCCAATGGCTACAGGAACAAGGTAATGTGGCTGATGATGAGATGCATCGTGTCTTTAACTGCGGTATTGGCATGGTCTTAATTGTGGCCGCCGATCAAGTGGATGCTGTGACAGCGACATTCAGCGCAGCCGGTGAAACTGTTTACCAATTAGGCGAAGTGGTCGAGCAGGCTGAGGGTATGGCACAGACTGTGGTTGTGTAAATAAGTGCTGGGGCTTATTCTTGACTAAGATTCTATGGATAGGCCCTAGGATGTTTTCTAGCCTAAGCTTGCATAATACGCAATAAGCCGAGTGCGGATAAACTGATCTCAAGATAGACTCAGCTATTGATGTAGTCGAGACTATTGCTATTTTATTTATCAGCACTCACTGTAAAATCCCGTCCTTCAGGTCGAGGTTGTATGTCAATCGACGCACATATAAGGCTCTACAGCCTGCATAATTTTAACTAGAGCGCCAGCTTGAGTGCCATCAATTTGAATGCGCTCAGGTAGACTACGCAACCAAGTAATTTGCCGCTTGGCTAATTGACGGGTAGCCGCAATACCATTGCTACGTGCCTGCTCAAGGCTGACCTTACCATCTAAGTAATCCCAGAGTTGGCGGTAGCCAACGCAGCGCATGGAGGGGAGGTCAGCATGTAAGTCAGGGCGTGCTTTCAGCTTTGCTACTTCCTCAACAAAGCTATCGCGTAACATGATATCAAAGCGCTGTTCAATGCGTTGATGTAAGGCGGCACGATCTTCAGGCTCCAAACTAATGGTTAAGAAAGTGTAGGGGTGATCGACAGTCGCTGGAGCGGCGTGCCAAGCGGACATGGGCTTGCCGCTACTCTCATAAACTTCTAAAGCACGCTGAATCCGCTGACTATCATTCGGAGCGAGGCGTGCTGCGGTGATGGGATCGATTGCGGCTAGGCGTGCATGCATGGCGGGCCAACCCAGTTCTAGGGCTAGTTGATTGAGGCGCTCACGCACTTGGCTGTCAGCCGAGGGCAAATCATGTAGGCCATCGCGTAAGGCCTTAAAATACATCATAGTGCCGCCCGCCAAGACAGGAATCCGTCCGCGCCCTTGAATTTCTTGGATTAAATCTAAAGCATCTTGACGGAAGTCTGCAACGCTATAAGTCTGCGCAGGATCGCGAATGTCTAATAAGTGTTGTGGTGTCAAGGCACGCTCAGCCAGACTCGGCTTAGCTGTACCAATATCCATACCGGTATAAATCGTTGCCGAGTCCACATTAATAATTTCAATAGGCCAATGTTGTGCGAGTTCAAATACCGCTGCGCTTTTACCTGAGGCAGTGGGGCCAGCGATACAGATAATGGTTTTCATGGTGCTATTAACCTCGCATGAAGTTCAGAGAGACCAAGAAAGTTCGTATTTATGACTAGAATTTTCATGGACTTATTGCCCCCGCATAAAGAGCTTATCTAAATCAGCTACGCTCCAGGTAAACCAAGTCGGTCGCCCATGATTACATTGATTGGCGCGTTCTGTTTGTTCCATCTGGCGTAAGAGATTATTCATCTCGGTTAAACTCAGTTGACGATTCGCGCGAACAGCCCCATGGCAAGCCATAGTGGCGAGTAATTCGTTGCGGTGCTCAGTCATTAAGTGAGAAATACCAAATTGCTCCAAATCATTCAGCACTTGGCGCACCATGGTTTCAATATCGCCTTTTAATAAAAGACTGGGGACTGCACGCACGGTAATCGCACTTGGACCCGCAGCGCGTAAATGTAAACCCAGTTCTTGCAAAGCCTCATCATGCTCTTCCAGCAAAGCAACTTGTTTTTCCGAAGCGTTAAACACAATCGGCACTAAGAGTTCTTGGATGCTAAGGTGATGCTGCTCGAGCAGTATTTTCAATTGCTCATAGACCACGCGCTCATGCGCAGCATGCATATCAATCAGCACGAGGCCTTGACGATTTTGCGCTAAGATGTAGATGCCATGTAATTGACCAATCGCCATGCCCAGTGGATGCTCATCCTCATCGGGTAATTCATATGGTGCTAGGCCCGAAGCATGGGCGACTGGTGTGGTGATAGGAGGCGCTAGTCGTGTGGCTGAATCTTGAGTCCCTAAACCTGGGCTTTGAGAGCCTGAGTCTTGGGAGTCAGTCGCATAGTCGAGCGGTGCATAAGCCTGTTGCCAGTTTTGTTGGTGGTTTAGATTCAAACGAGTTTGTTGTGCAGGACGAGATAAGCCCGCAGCGGCTTTTGCCCCCATAAAGGGGTTGGCCTGATTACCGATATAGGCTTTGCCAGGATAAGCGGCTGTTGAGCTATCAGCCTGCCTTGGGTATGCAATTGTGCTTGGTGCAGAACTAGCGGTTTGCGGAATGCTGCTTAAGTTGGCCATGTGGCTGTCGAGACCACTAGTCGGTAATGCTTGATGTTCTTGCTGTGTGGCTTGCTCGCCTTGATGAACGGCAGCTTGACCGCCTAGGCGAGCGAGAACTTGGCTAATACTGTGCTGGATAAAACGATGAATCGCTCCACTATCGCGAAAGCGCACTTCAGTTTTCGCAGGGTGTACATTCACATCCACTAGAGTAGGGTCCATGGATAAAAACAGGACATAAGCAGGCTGTCGGTCACCATGCAAGACATCGGCATAGGCTGAACGAATAGCATGAGCCACTGTACGGTCACGGACAAAGCGACCGTTGACATAGAAGTATTGCTTATCGGTGCGTGCACGAGCAGCACTGGGCAAGGTCACTAAGCCTTGTAATTGTGTAACTGAAGTTTGATTTTCTAAGGCGAGCCCCGCTTCAATAAACTCACCGCCTAAGACATCACGAATTCTTTGTAAATGGTCACTGGCATTCCATTGTTTGTACGGTTTGTCATTATGAAAAATTCGAAAAGTGACATGAGGGTGTGCTAAGGCAATACGCTCTATGGCATCAACGCAGTGGGCAAATTCTGTCCCTTCAGTTTTGAGAAACTTTCGTCGAGCAGGTATTTCATCAAAGAGTTGACGGACATCGACCATGGTGCCATATCCACCCGCAGCAGGCTCTAAGGAAGGTAGGCTCGCATCAAGACACCAGGCATGGGTTTGAGAGGGGGTGCGTGAGCTTAAGCTAAGTCGAGCGACCGAGGCAATCGACGCTAGTGCTTCACCGCGAAAACCCATGGAGCGCACAGACTCTAATTCATCCAGTGAGCGAATCTTACTCGTCGCATGGCGGGTGAGGGCAAGAGCGAGCTCTTCCTTCGGTATCCCAAAGCCATTATCAATCACGCATAGTCTGCGGATACCACCACCATCTAGGCGTATTTCAATAGCATCTGCCTCCGCGTCAATCGCATTTTCCAGCAGTTCTTTGAGCACCGAAGCAGGGCGCTCAATTACCTCGCCAGCCGCAATTTGGCTAATTAATTGATCGGGTAATAAGTGAATATGACGACGTTCAGACATGAGTGATGGCTATGACAAAGTAGAGATAGTAGAACTCTGATTGTAGCAAATACCGTCAGTTTGTCTGAACAGAATACTAAAAGGCTGAATTCCTCTTGGATGGAATTCAGCCTAGATTTTAATGGATGAGAGTGCTGTGCGCTTTTACTATCAGCTCAAATAGTACTAAGAGTACTCAGCGTATTAGTCTAAGTTAGCCCCCATACGCCTGGTGCAATAGTCATAAGGCAGCTGTATGCCTTCTGACTTAGCTGCGTTAGTGGTGAGTTAGTGCTTAACCACGTGCGAGCGGGGGATTGGTCGCAAAGTAACTATCTAAGCCTTGTACAATCGCATTGGCAATCAGGCGATGATTAGACTTGTTGCGTAAGAACAGCTCTTCAGTTGGATTCGAGATAAATGCTGTCTCTACCAGGATTGAAGGGATATCAGGTGCTCTTAATACCGCAAAGCCTGCCTGTTCAACTCGACGACTTTGCACGCCATTAATTCTGCCTAAGGATTCCAGCACACGGTGCCCGATTTTCAAGGAATCATTAATTTGCGCATTGGTTGACATATCCAATAAAACACTCGCCGTATTCTTATCTTGTGCACCAATATCGATACCACCAATTAAGTCGGCGGCGTTCTCCTTATTGGCGAGCCAACGTGCAGCCGCACTAGAGGCACCTTTGCGTGATAGGGTGAATACTGAAGTCCCACGTGCCGAGGTATTCGTGAAGGCATCCGCGTGGATGGAAATGAAAATATCCGCTTTCACGCGACGAGCTTTCTGTACACGGACATGTAAAGGCACGAAGAAGTCGGCATCACGCGTCATATAGGCGCGCATATTCGGCTTGCTGTTAATCACATCACGTAATTGACGACCAATGGCAAGCACAATATCTTTCTCGCGAGTACCACGGGGTCCAATGGCGCCAGGGTCTTCGCCGCCATGTCCTGGATCAATCGCAATTAAAATCGGACGAGCACCTGAACGGCGTGGAGGAGTACTCGGCGCGCGTGGTGTAGAGGGGGCAATTTGCCCTTGTACGGTAGGTGCGGCCGCTATTGGACGCTTAGTATTTAATTGATCAATAACGGCAGCTAAAGGGTCATCACCCGCCATACTCATATTATCAGCAAGCGCTAAGAGAGGGTCCTTGGCCACTTTAGGATAGAGGTCAAAAACCATACGATATTGATAATCACCCACAGGCTTTAGAGTAAAGACCTGGGGAATCACTTGTTGCTTAAGATCTAAGACTAAGCGCACCACGTCCGCACGATTCTGTGCCACGCGAACTTGAGCAATGTAAGGATCATTCGGTTTGATCTTTGAAATAAGCGAATTCAATGCTTCACTCATGCTCAGACCTTGTAAGTCAACCACTAAGCGATTGGGACTATCTAAGGTGAAGTGTTCCGATTTAATCGGTGCGTTTAATTCAAGCGTTACGCGCGTGTACTCATCAGCGGGCCATGTACGAACCGCTAAGATACGACTTGTCGCTGCATCGGCAAAACGTGAAAATACCGGCAAGGTTAAAATTGCCGCTGTTGTACCAAGAATACGACGACGAGTTATTTGTCTTGAAGTTGTAGTTGCTTTGTTTTGAGCTGTGCTATCCATTGTTGACCCTTTTCTGAATAAGCTTGCAGTTCTGCCGTTCGACCTGAGTCTTGGTATTGGAGATGAAGCAGAATGTCGGGTGCGGGCAGGCTCTTGTCTGCTTTTTCCGGCCATTCAATCAATACCACGGCATTTTCAAGT
>CAZIKJ010000496.1:0-6374 GCA_964539685.1 uncultured Pelistega sp. | reverse complement strand
CAGCAAGTGCATATTGAGCCAGGTTGGGAGACTGCCTTAGAGTCTGTTTTGCGGGAACGCATGACGGCACTTGAAGTGCATAATCTGGACTTGGCCAAGGCCTTTGCCACCGACGTGCCCCCAGCACGCTTGGCCTTTTTCCATAAACCAGCGGCACAAGTGCAACCCGTAGCCTTAGCTGGTTTTAGGCCCTTAGTGAGCTTGGTGCGCGTCAATGATGTGGATTTAAAGAGTCTTTTGGCACAATGGTTGGCGAATATTTATATTGCTGATGATTTAAACTTGGCATTAAGTCAACGCAGTCAGCTCAAAGACGGTGCGCAATTAGTGGTTAAGCAAGGCCATGTGGTCGATGCTTACGGTGTGTATTTCTATGCTGCCGAGTCTGAGCAAGCAGGGATGTTGGCACGCCAGCAAGAGATTGAGAATCTGCGCCTAGAAATTCGTGCTGCGCAGATGAATGCGGATCAATCGGTTGGGCTAGCGGTACGAGCTGAATCAGCCTTCACCCAATTGTCGCAAAGTTTAACGCAAAGCCGTCAACGGATTTCTGAATTAACCCGTCGAGCGCATGATATTCAATTGGAGTATTCGAAACTGCAAAGTCAGACAGAGCAATTCAGTAGCTTAAGTAAGCGCTTAAGTAGTGACTTAGCGGATATTGATGCACAGTCTGAAGAATTGCGTGCGGTGATTACGCAAAGTGAAGCTGATTTTGAAGCCATGGATATTCAGTTGGGCGAGGAACAAACACGCTATGCTGAAGCGCAGATGCAAGGTGAAGAAATTGATGAACGTGCTGAGCAGCTGAAGGCCAAAATTCGTCAGATTGAACTACAGGTGCAAGAAATTGTCTTCTCACAGCGCGGTCTGCAGTCACGTGGTGAAGATTTAAAGCGTAATCGTGAGTTGTCCAAGAAGCAGAGTGAACAGGCGCGCATTGAGTTAGAGAATCTTGAAGCGGAGCTGTTTGAGTTTGATGAAGAGGCGACCCGCAGTGGTTTAGAAGAGGCCTTGCAGGTGCAGGCAGTTAAGAATGCGGCCTTACAAGAGGCGCGGATTGCCATGGATAATATGGCGGCGACTTTGCGTGAGACGGATGAGCAACGCTTGCGTATTGAACAGTCACTTGAGCCATATCGTGCGCGTATTATGCAGTTGCAACTGGATGAGCAGGCAGCACGCTTGGCGGTTGAACAATTTGCTGAGCAACTGAACGCACAAGAGGTTGATCGTGATACCTTACGTCAAGAAATTCAGTCACTAGGTGAGAATTGGCAGAAGGTGACGTGGTTACAGACCGAAGTGCAGCGTATTTCGCGTCAGATTGATGCTTTAGGTCCAGTGAACTTGGCGGCCTTGGATGAGTTGAACGAGTCACGTACACGTAAAGAGTTTTTAGATTCACAACAGCAAGATTTACTTGAGGCGATTAATACGCTGGAAGAAGCAATTCGTAAGATCGACCGTGAGACGCGTGAGCTTTTACAAGAAACCTTCAATCAGGTGAATGGACACTTTGGCGAGATGTTCCCACGGCTTTTTGGTGGGGGTGAGGCAAAGTTACGCATGACAGGTGAGGAAATTCTTGATGCCGGTGTTCAGGTCATGGCACAACCTCCAGGCAAGCGAAATAGTACAATTCATTTATTATCAGGTGGTGAGAAGGCCTTAACCGCTACCGCCCTGGTTTTTGCTTTATTTAAATTAAATCCAGCGCCATTTTGTCTCTTAGATGAGGTGGATGCGCCATTGGATGATGCGAATACGGAACGATATGCTAATCTAGTGTCGAGTATGAGCGAACAAACACAGTTTTTATTCATTTCTCATAATAAAATTGCAATGCAAATGGCAAAACAATTAATTGGTGTTACCATGCAAGAGCAGGGTGTCTCTCGTGTGGTGGCCGTGGATATGGACGCGGCGGTTCAATTAATGGGTGATGCCTAATCATCTTTAGGGTATAAAGTTAATATGACAAACTTGCAGTTAGGTATTATTGTTATTGGTCTGCTGGCCATTGTAGCGGTCTTGCTCTTTAATTGGTGGCAAGAGAAGCGCATTCAGCAACGTATTAATCAACAATTTCCCACCAATGAATTTGACCCCTTATTAGGCAATGCCCACGTTGAGAATGGTCGAAGCGATCCAAGCTTTGTGATTGAGGGTAAGCCAGAGCTTGGTGATGACGGCGTGCCTAAGGCCTCGGTCGTACAGCAGCACGAGGAAGAGGGTGTAGACCCTATGTGTGAGACTGTGTTTGATATTCACTTTTTTACACCTGTTAACGGTACCCAATTGATTCAGCATATCCAGCAGTTTAAGCATGCAGGAAATAAATCGATTCGTTATTTTGCTGAGACCGCCGATGGTTTTCATCGGGCACGTATTCGTGCAGCTGAGCTCTATACGTCTTTACAGATGGCCGTGCAATTGGCTAATCGCAGTGGTCCTATGCGCAGTGAAGAATGGGATCAGGCATTTATGTACGCTGATAACATTGCTCATGCTTTCGATGCGACGACTGAGTCAGGTGATAAGACCCAGGTATTAGATCAAGCCAAGCAATTAGATCAGCTCTGCAATGAGTCTGAAGCGCAGGTTGGGGTAAATTTAGTACTCGATGGTACACAACCCGTGAAAGCCATCTTAGAAATTGCCCAACGCTTGGGTTATAGTGAGTATGGTCTTGGTATTGCACGCTTGCACGATAGTGGTAAGCCTTTATTCTTAGTGTTGCCAGGTGGAGACTTAAGTACTGAAGTGCGTTCAGCGGGTGTTGAACATATAGAACTCTTAATTGACGTGCCCAATAGCTACCAAATTGACAAACCATTCACACACTTAGTGACCCATGCACATGAATTAGCCAAGGCGCTGAATGCTCAGGTTGTGGATGATGAAGGCAAGCCATTAGAACGTGATAATGCGGTGATTCCTGTGATTGACCAGCAATTGGCTGAGGTCTATCAAGATTTAGATGCTAAGGGCTTACGGGCTGGTTCAGACAGAGCTGCGCGTCTATTTAGTTAAGAAAAGAGTTTAGCCATTCTCCCTAATGGTTGCTTTTGATAGTTTACGAGTAAAGCGCTAGGTACGTTATGTATACAGCGCTTTACTTTTTTGCAAGAGCCTATTAGAACTCGCTGTAAAACCTTGTGCTATAGAGTGCAGAGGATCTCAAACCTAGAATGGGTAGGAACAAGTGTTGACCCAATAGCTTGAGTCAGTTTACTGGTCTAGTCTGTCAGGTCGGTATTGAGCAATATTTTTGTGATGAATCACTTATGAACGATTTATTTATTGAAGAAAAACTGACGCAGTTGCGTGATGAAATTCGTCGTTATGACCATGCTTACTATGTTTTAGATGCACCCTTGGTCTCGGATAATATATATGATGGTCTGATGCGTGAGTTACAGGCCTTAGAGCAAGAGAATCCGCAACTGATTCGTGCGGATTCACCAACGCAGCGTGTAGGTGCTGCACCATTGAGTGCTTTCGGTACTGTACGCCACCAAATGCCGATGCTGTCCTTGGGCAATGTCTTTGAGGAAGGTGAGTTGCTTGCTTTTGATCGTCGGGTGCAAGAGGGCTTGCTGGCTCAGGGTTTATTGTCACCCGCACAGCCCGTAGAATATAGCTGTGAGATGAAGTTCGATGGTTTGGCGATTACGATTCGCTACGAGCATGGCGTACTTATGCAAGCGGCTACGCGTGGTGATGGGCAGACGGGTGAGGATGTGACGGCGAATATTCGCACCATGGCCTCAGTGCCCTTACGTCTGGTTGGTGAGCGCATTCCTACTGTGCTTGAGGTGCGTGGTGAGGTGCTGATGAATCGGGAGGATTTTCAACGCTTAAATGAGCAGCAAGCACAGCGAGGTGAGAAGACCTTTGTTAATCCACGTAATGCCGCTGCAGGTAGTTTACGTCAATTAGATCCACGGATTACGGCTAAGCGACCATTGCGCTTTTTTGCGTATGGTTGTGGTGAAGTCTTGTTCGCGACTGCGCAAGAACAGATGCCTAGTACGCAGGCGGCCTTATTGGATTATTTACAGTCATTGGGTTTTGTGGTGGCTAAGCAGCGTGCAGTGGTGCAGGGTGCAGCAGGTGTATTAGCTTACTATACGCAGATTAATGAGATGCGTGCAAGCTTGCCATTCGAAATTGATGGTGTGGTGTATAAGGTCAATCAACTGGCGCAACAGGAGGCATTAGGTTATGTCTCACGTGCGCCGCGTTTTGCCGTAGCGCATAAATTTCCTGCACAAGAAGAAGAGACGATTTTACTGGATATTGAAATCCAAGTCGGTCGTACGGGGGCGCTAACACCCGTGGCCCGCTTAAAACCCGTGTTTGTGGGTGGTGTGACAGTGACCAATGCTACCTTACATAATGAAGATGAAATACGCCGCAAAGACGTATGGATTGGTGACACGGTAGTGGTACGCCGTGCGGGTGATGTGATTCCAGAAGTGGTACGACCATTAGCTGAGTTGCGTCCTGCCACGGCACGCCCATTCATCATGGTGACGGCTTGTCCAGTCTGTGGCTCAGCAGTTGAGCGCCTAGAAGATGAAGCCATTACCCGTTGCACGGGAGGCCTGTTCTGCGCAGCTCAGCGCAAGCAAAGCATTATTCATGCGGTCAGTCGCAAAGCCTTGAATATTGATGGCTTAGGTGAAAAATTAGTTGAGCAGCTGGTGGATATGGATTGGGTACATTCGATTGCGGATCTTTATGGTTTGCAGACTGAGAAACTCATGAGTTTAGAGCGTATGGGTCGTCGCTCCGCCGAGAAATTGGTTTTAGCGATTGAACAGAGCAAACAGCCTGAATTGGCACGTCTAATCTATGCCTTAGGGATTCGCCATGTAGGGGAGTCAACAGCGCGCGATTTAGCGCAACACTTTGGTAGTATGGCTGCTTTACAAGCGGCGCATGAGCAGGACTTATTACAGGTGAATGATGTGGGTCCAGTCGTGGCGCATTCGATTGTGAGCTTCTTTGCAGAGCCGCATAATGTGCAGGTGATTGAGGACTTATTTGCGGCGGGTGTGCGGGTTCAAGTGCCTGAGGTTCAGCTTGTTGCCAGTGCTGATGGCGGTGAGAGCGGGCTAATTCAGGTTGGTGAGTATACTATCTCGACGGCTGAAATTGCAGGTAAGACCTTTGTCTTAACGGGTACTTTACCAGTATGGAAGCGTGATGAGGCGGCCCAGTATATTCTCGCAGCGGGCGGTAAGGTGAGTGGCTCAGTCTCCAAGAAAACCGATTATGTGGTGGCAGGTGCTGATGCGGGCAGTAAGCTGGAGAAGGCGCAAAGCCTTGGTGTGACGGTGATTGATGAAGATGGTTTACGAGCCTTATTGGCGATTCGTTAAATGCGAGTGATTTGGTTTATGTTAGCTAATATTTTGAGTATAAAATAAGCCTGAGGATAGTTTGCATAATAGGTTCTAAAAACTATGCTCTGAAAAGAATAACGGCACTCCTTTTATAGGAGCGCCGTTATTTTTACCTGTCGCGGCTATCATTAGCGTAAGCGATGAGATAAGAGCTGAAGTTTAAGGTCTCATAGCTCTCAGTTCTCAGCGTAAGTGTCAGCGACGACTTATTTTGCCTCAGTGATTTCCACTTTTGCGTCTTTACGTAGCGTCTGCACGTAGTCCATTAATTTCTCACGTGATAGGCGTTGCTTAATTTCCGCTTGTGAACTGTCAAAGCTTGGTGGTGCCACGCTACGCTCATCAGTGACTAAGATAATGTGGTAGCCGTACTGTGATTTAACAGGCTCGGTAATTTCACCTTTCTTGGCCTGGCGCACAGCATCAGCGAATTCTGGTACGTATGCACTTGGATCAGACCAACCCAAATCACCGCCATCACGACCTGATCCAGGGTCTAAAGAGTCTTTCTTGGCGGCTTCTTCAAAGCTAACTTTCTTATCCTTAATATCGGCGATAAGTTGCTTAGCTTTGTCTTCTTCTTTGACTAAGATATGGCTTACTTTGTATTCTTTTGCCTGTTTGAACTCAGTCAAACTTTGATCATAGGCTTTCTTAACGTCAGTATCGGAAACAGGGTTCTTCTCGGCCCAATCTTGAATAAGTGAGGCGATAAGGATTTCTTTGCGGGTTGACTCAATATTCATCTTGACGATTTCTTGTTTGTCTAAACCTTGTTTTACAGCTTCTTGGGCTAATACATCGCGATTAATCACTTCATCTAATATTGCTTTGCGTTGTTCATCATTCACTGATTGAAGACCGACTGCTTTAATGGTGAAGTCTAGTTCTGCTTGGCTGATTGATTGGCCATTCACGGTGGCCACGGTTTGTGCCATAGCAGGGAGAGCCATTGAG
>CAZIKJ010000495.1:0-1503 GCA_964539685.1 uncultured Pelistega sp. | reverse complement strand
AAGACATCCCACATGTTTTTGAGCCTAAAGCGCAAGAGTCGCAGCAACAATCTTCGCAATAAGCCCATAGGGTCTTGAAGCTGAACAGAATTTTGCATTGCTTAAACATTGATTGCTATATTCAGCAGTGCCGAATTCGATAGCTGGAGATTATTCTGATAATTATGTGAGTGAGTCTTAGCATGCGCAAATGGATGTGGATTTTATGGCCATCGTTTTTGGCTGCAGGACTATTAAGTGGCTTGGTGTTTGCTTTTATAGATCCTGCTGATGTTTTTTTTCTTGGTACTTATCGCCTTGATACCAATTTAGTCTATGCAATCGGTTTTTTTGTGTTTTGGTTAGCGGCTGCTTTATCAAGCATGGTGACATTAGCCTTATCGACGCAAAGTGATAAGAGCTTATTTGGTGATGAAGAGGATGATTTTTAATAGCAATAATAATCTTTTTAAGATGGCAGTATTGCTATGTAAAAAGCCATTTTACGAATTCGTGAAATGGCTTTTTTGTGCTGGCTTAGCCGATGCTTAATCAATACGTAAGAGGTCTTGAATACCAGGTTTATTAATAAGACGGATTTCTCTTTGTTGAATTCGAATTAAACCTTCGCGCTGAAAACGCGAAAATAAGCGGCTCACTGTTTCTAAAGTAAGCCCAAGATAATTACCAATTTCTTCCCGGCTCATACGTAAAATAAATTCATTCGGTGAGTAGCCTAAATTGGTATATCGATCCGACATGTCAAGCAAGAATAAGGCAACTCGTTGTTCTGAACGCATAGCACCCAAGGAAAGCACCATACTATGAGAGCGCGAAATCTCTTTGCTCAGTAAGCGACGAAATTGAGATTGTAGAGCAGGAATTTCCAGTGATAGATTATCTAATTCATTGATACGTAGGACACAGACCTCGGTATCTTCAAGTGCAATCGCGTTGGATAGATGGTGGCCTTCACCAATACCATCAAGGCCAAGAATTTCACCGGGTAAAAAGAAACCTGTAATCTGGACGTGCCCATTCTCGTTCTCAAGCTGAGTTTTCATGGAGCCAGAACGAATGCTGTAGATAGCCGTTAGAGGATCACTAACCTTATAGAAAAAAGCCGCCTTAGGTATACGAATACGCTCCTTAACAAGCTGGGATAAGCGTTCAATATCTGTTGGGTTGAGTCCACTTGGCACACATATATGACCCAGCATACACGATGAACAGTGGATCGACTCTTCATTCAACAACAGGTGTTTCAACATCAGGGGGGATCCTTGGCACTTATTTATATCTACTTTTAATTGTAATCTTTTCTTCAGCTGATATGTTCAATTGAGTTAAATCAAAAGAACATAATTTAAGCGAGATTACCATTACTTGATTGCGCTACGTCAGTTTCAAAACTTTGTTTTTAGTATAAAATATCGCATTTTTATTCAGCTGTTGCACTTTGATTTAGCTACGGTTTTTTAATTTAGAGGCAGCTTTTTTAGTTTAGCCACGGTTTTTTTAATT
>CAZIKJ010000494.1:0-9725 GCA_964539685.1 uncultured Pelistega sp. | reverse complement strand
CCGAAGAGTTCTTCATTATGGAAATGGTTAACGGCTGCTGCGCTTATCTTAGCTGCGCTATTAGGTCTGAAGACCTGCTCAAACGATGACAAAGCCACAACGAGCACACCTGCTCCAAGCACGAGCGCCCCTGCGGCTCCTGCTCCTACTGAACCTACTACGCCTGCGGCCCCCGAAGTTAAAGAGGTCGCCGGCTTAGGTACACTCGGCTGGTTATTTAATCAAGACAATGTCACTGTTAACGGTGTGGTGCAAAATGATGGTATTAAAACCAGCATTTTAGACGGCGTTAAGAAAATCGCTGGTAATCTACCGATTGTTGATCAACTGAAGGTTGACGCGAATGCGGCTAAATCGAGCTTCAGCGACTTCGGTGGTCTATTTGATATTTTCAGCAAATTCCCTGGTGTGGGTGGTCAGTTTGATGACACCTTGCTTAAGCTTTCAGGTCTTGTAAACTCAGATACTGATAAGGTGAGCTTAGTGGATAGCTTGAAATTCTTATTAGGTGGCGCATTCACCATTAATGCGGATGATGTAAGCGTGAAGCCAGCTGAAGTTGTAGCTCCTGCGACTGAACATGCTCATACGCCAGCAGCTGCGACAGCACCGACTGCCACGCCAGCTGAAACCACAGCCACAGCAGCACCTGCTGCACAAGCTGCCGCTGAAGAAGAGGAAGCCGCCTTAATCAGTGATATGAGCTTGGCGAATATTGACTTAAATATTCAGTTTGACTCTGGTGCAGCCACCATTAAACAACGTTACAACCGAATGCTGAATGCATTTGCCCACTACTTAATTGAAAACAATAAGAGTGGTGAAATTGTGGGTCATACCGATAACTCTGGTGATGCTGCCATGAACTTACGCTTATCTGAAGACCGTGCGAATGCCGTACGTGACTATCTAATTGCTCAAGGTGTCAATCCTGACAGCCTGGTGGCAATTGGTTATGGTCAAGAGCGTCCGCGTGCTGATAATGGCACCGAAGAAGGTCGTGCACAAAACCGTCGTATTGAGTTTAATGCTCGCTAAGCCTTAAAACTCCCCTGCCTTAATACAGCGGGGGCTCCTACTGCGGTGAATAATGTGCTGAAGTCATCAGCTACAAACTAAAATCCGCGTTATGGGTAACTCCCCATAGCGCGGATTTTTTATGTCGAGTGCAAATAAAACTATTCAATCTCAGCTTGCAAGAAAGCCTTAAACTCTGCTGGCTTACCTAGATACTGACTCATATTCACCGTATACAGATTCTGCCCCTTCTGTAGCACCAAGGTTGGAAAACCGCGGGCGTTCACAAAATTCATCAATTCATGGGTCTTGGCATAATGTTGCTCTACACTCTCGCCAGCTCGTTCCGCATACGCTTGGGCAAAAGCTAGCGCCTCATATCCTAGCTCTGCAGCGATGTCATCAATCACCGCGCGATCATAGATTTTCTTACCTTCGATATACTGCGCAATTTGCAAGCGCTTAAGCATTGCTAAGCCGCCCTCATTCAGTGCTTGCGCTGCCAAGATCGCTTGGGTGGGTGGTGTAGAGTCCATCACCTCACCATTATTGCCTAAGAAATCATCGGTATAGGCAGGACTGAATGTCTGACCGCTAAACGCCTTGATGCGTTCGACATGAGTCAGAATATAATCACGAAACTCAGGCGATATCTGGCGACGGTGCTCACCAGTGACCATACCACCGCCGTGCATCACGACCGGCAATACGTCTTGCGCAGCTTCCACGATCGGCTCAGCCGCATAGCACCAACCACATAAAGGATCATAAATATAATGTAATACTGCTGTTGTCATCTTAGAATCTTCCAAGTTAAAGGACCTCTGCAAAATAGCTTATGCAGAGGTCCATGATATACGTCTAGCTCAACGTAAAGGTGATGCTTAACTCTGAGCGCCACTTCCTGGCATACGCAAACGATCACCTACTTTAATGGCTTGGGCACCAATATTATTCAAGGCCTTCACATTATCTACGGTTGTATTGTAACGCTTGGCTAAAGAATAAAGTGTGTCACCCGCTTTAACAGTATGGACAATGGCTTGATTGTTGGCCGCTGCTCGCGTAATCGCACTGGCTACAGTGGCTGGACGTGCACTTGCCGTCGAGGTAGCAGGGTTATAATCCGCTTGACGCGCGCTGGCTGGTGCCTGTGTTGCTGAAGCAAGTTGCGGCGTCGCTGTTTCTACACGATTATTCGGTGCAGATTGTGGATTGGCAACTAAACTCGCAATCATATCGCTATGCGCTGCTTGCGTGCTCATTTCATAATTATTGCTAGCGGCTGGCATGGCGCTTGTTACTGGTGTGGATGCAGCTGCCACCACCATTGGTGTGTTAACAGGCGAACTCACCGCGGTCCTGACAGGTGCACTCATAGCGGCACGCGCAGCATCACCCATGGATGCCCTCAAACCAGCATTGTTCGCCACAGCAGCTGGTGCTGATTGCACACGATCTAAATTATTGGAGGCAATCATTTGCTGCAGGATATCGTCATTGCTGACATTATTACTGGCCAAAGCTCTGTTGACAGTAGTCGTACTTGCTGGCGTATTCGCCGCCAAGCGTGGTTGCGCGGCTTGTGCTGCCGACTGACCTAAGCGTACATTCGGATTCACCTGGCTAATAGGTGGCGCTTGCACAGGCATATTCACTTGGTTGCTTGCTAGCATTGTGCTTGAGCTAGCCACTGGGTTTTGAATATCACGTGTATCAATGCCTGATGGGCTAGCATCACGTGAAATCCCTAGACGCGGCACAATTAAGGTACGTGAAGACAACGCTACATTCTGTGAGCGCCCGTAGCCATTCAAGGATTTTAATTGCTCTAAAGAAATACCATAACGTTGGGCAATGGAGGCCATAGACTCGCCCGCATTAGGGGTATAGCCTTGCCATTGTGATTTCTCGCCCTTATAGTTATTCAGGTTCTTCTTATACTGAGCAACTTTATTCTTCGGCAAGAGTACACGCGGTCTGTGTTGCGCTAAGAGAACTTGACGATTAGGTGCTGGATTCAAGACCTTGAACTCTTCCATGGAAATGCCTGCCAATTTCACAATCACGCTGACATCAATGTCCTCATTCTTCGCCACTTCTTCAAAGTAAGGCTGGTCAGGGATATTCGGTAAAACAATACCGTACTTGCCTGGATTGGCAATAATATTCTCAATAGCTTGCAGCTTAGGCACGTAATCGCGTGTCTCTTGCGGCATACGCAAAGACAGATAGTCAGTACCTAAGCCACTGGCTGCATTACGGTTACGTGCACGCTTAACCGCGCCTTCGCCCCAGTTATACGAGGCTAAGGCGAGATGCCAATCATTGTCTTGGAAACGATGCAGATAACTTAAATAGTCTAAGGCAGCGCGCGTTGAGAAGATCGGGTCACGACGCTCATCCTTCCACCAGTCTTGAGTTAATTTATAGTGGGTTCCCGTACTGGGAATAAATTGCCATAAGCCCGCTGCTTTAGAGCGCGAATAGGCTTGTGCATTATAAGCACTCTCAACGAATGGCAATAAGGCCAATTCGGTCGGCATATTACGCGCTTCAAGCTCTTTAGTAATATGATAAATATAGGGTCTCGCACGTTCTGCCATAGTTTGCACAGATTTAGGACGCGCTGCATAATAATTCGTCCAATATTCAACGCGGGAATCTTTCAGGTCGTTCATATCAAAACCCTTACGGACACGCTCCCAAACATCCTTCTGCTGGCCTGCTGCTGCACCAGATTTACCCTTGTAACCACTACCGGTTGAGGCACAACCAGTCAGGGCTACCGTAAAGGCAATGACCGCATAACGAAAATATTTCATATTGTCTCTTCTCTAAAACTAAAATGTATTCTTCCACTCTCGCAGAGCACCCAGCACATCGGCTGGTATCGTTAAATTCTGCCCAGCATGCGCCTCAGCGGCCTGCCGTACTGAAGCAACCTCAACCCTTAAAAAGGGATTGGTCTTAAGTTCTTGTCCCAAGCTCGTCGGAACGGTTGGCAACCCCTCAGCGCGCAATTGCGTCGCTCGTTCTTGCCAATCATGTATATCTTCATTATGAGGCTCTACAGCCAAAGCCCACTTGATATTAGACAAAGTGTATTCATGTGCACAATACACAAGCGTATTTTGTGGCATTTTCTTAAATTTATCAAGGCTTTGCAACATTATTCTCGAATCACCTTCAAATAATCTTCCGCAACCGCACGAGAATAAGGTATCGCCACAGAACAAGACAGGCTGTTGTGTATTGATAATCCCAAAATAAGCAATATGGTCCATGGTATGGCCGGGTACTTCAAGCACGCTTAAGATGGGCTCAGAATGAGTGACGGATTGCTGTTGTTGCGCCCCTTCGGTAGACACGGATGCATCCTGCTCCGCCGCAGATAACAAGGCAGCAGAGCCTTTTTCAGTAGATTCACTGGCGGGAACTAAAACCATAGCAAGGTCACCATCCAGTAGACGACTCAGATTGAGCTGATCGCCCTCGCGCACTGGGTTGTCTATAATGGCCTGCAAATTAGGGTTACTCGGACCGAATACTGTGCAGCCATAGGCTTGCACCAACTCAGCAACACCTCCAACATGGTCGCCATGATGATGTGTGACTAAAATCCCACGCAATTTAAGCTGATGTGCTTCTAAATATGTTTTGACGGGTTTCGCATCTCCGGGGTCGACGACGACTGCCGCGCTCCCTTGGCAAATTATCCATATATAATTATCATTAAAAGCACTAATCGCTTGAATTACAATCATTAAAATTATCTGTTGTGATGTGATTACGACATAGCAATCACGAAGGATTCAAACACCTATGACCTACCGACCACCCGCCCATGAACTTGAAGATTGGTTTATGACCCCGCTGGGTCAGACTATCTTGCAATGGGAGCGTGAAAAAAACGAGACCATCGTGAGTAATGCCTTCGGCTATCACGCGGTTCAGATTGGTATGCCATCCGTCAATTTTCTGCGCAGCAATCGTATGCGCACTAAAACGATTTTAACGGAAGAAGACCCTGATAGCTATGAGGTCAATGATAATTTACAATATCTTCAAGGTAGTGTAGATGAAATTCCCCTCCCAAGTGACTCAGTTGACCTGGTCATCCTGCCACATACTTTAGAGCTTAACAACAATCCCCATGGGGTTCTGCGCGAAATAGATCGGATCTTGGTCCATGATGGGCGAATTGTCATTATGGGCTTTAATCCGCGTAGCCTCTGGGGTTTATGCAATATATGCGGTTTCTATGCAAGCTCTCCAATTAAAAATAAACAGCAAGTGAGTGTCGGTCGCGTGAAAGATTGGCTACAATTACTGTCTTTCGAGATAGACCGTGGGCATTTTGGGGCATATATTCCACCCTGCCGAACCCTTAAGTGGCTTAAGCGCTGGGAATTTATGAATAAAGCGGGTAATCGTTGGTGGCCTGCCGCTGGCGCTGTCTATATTCTCTCGGCTAAGAAATACACGGTGAATATGCGCCTTATTGGTCCCGCCTGGCGGCGCAAAAAGCGTGATGAACGACGAGCGGCTACCGTTGCCCAAAAGCTCACCGAGAAAAATCTCTCATAAAGCGTAATATGTTCCAAGGTAAATGATGAATTCAACTGATAAGACCAAACAAGCTGTCGAAATATGGACCGATGGTGCCTGTAAAGGTAACCCAGGTGTCGGTGGCTGGGGCGTACTCATGCGCTATGGTAAAAATAAAAAAGAATTATTTGGGGGTGAACTTGAGACCACGAATAACCGCATGGAAATGATGGCCGTCATTCAAGCCTTGCAATCCTTAAAGCGTCCCATGCCAATACGCTTACATGTGGATTCTCAGTACGTTAAGAAAGGCCTAACCGAATGGATGAGCGGCTGGATTGCCCGTGGCTGGAAAACTGCAGATAAAAAACCGGTGAAGAATCAAGATCTCTGGGAACAACTCAATCTGCTAACAGCGCAACATCAGATCCAATGGATTTGGGTGAAGGGGCACGCAGGTGACCCAGGCAATGAGCGCGCCGATGAGTTGGCGAATATGGGTGTTGAGCAGGTATTGGCTGAGCGCTAAATGACAACAATAGCACAGCTGGGTATCGCTAACTAAGCATAGCGAAGTCGCGTAGTTAGCGTATAGGTGAAAAGCTTATTACTGGCAGCCTAATTTAGCGGCACGTGCGCGTTCATTATCTGCCGCACGATCACGTTGATAACGACTTAAAAAGTTATCGCCACCCATACGCTCCACGCCTGGTGCTTGAACAATCTTACCGCTCATGCGTGAGCACTCTGCCACGTTCGTATCATCGACGGGGCCACTTGCGCAAGCAGTGATGATAAGGGCTAAAGGTAATATGGCTACAATTTTCTTCATGTTTAAATAGTTTTAAATAATTAAGTTAAGCAGAGGTGCATATTATAGTTGCACCCTTGTGTCTTATATGCACATTTTAAGCATGGGCATAGCTTAGGTGTCTTCACTTAGCCACAAACAGGCATCTTACCTGCTCTATTAAGCCAAGCTGCATGTCGTAGGTATGCGCTCTTAGCCAAAGGTACACATCTTGCGCGCGCTTTCTTCACGAATCTGCTGTAAGCGCTGTTTCGCGGCTTGCAAAGCTTGCGCTTCATTGGCTTCATCTACACCGATGAATAATTTATCGCCATGCTGAATTCGATTAATCTGCAACTCTAGGCGCGTCACCTCTTTCATGATTTGGCGACACGTCATGGCGTCTAGCTCTTCATTAGACAATGTGCTGACAACGGGCTCGGTGGCACATGCTGATAATAATAAGACCAGAGGCAACACTAACTTTTTCATAAATACTCACTGTAAATTGATCTCAGATATCTGTTTATTGTACCTGTTTTTACACGTAACACACCTACACTTCCATAGCTGCTAATGTACAATTTCTATTTCACTCACCACTTATGCTTTACAGATAGCTATTTTCCACTCTGTCTAGATAGCCTAGTTTGAGCGTGAACTAGCATGGTCTTAACGATATTGTTCAATATTCTTATCCGTGAGCTGCACCGCATCGGCTAAGGCGCCAGGCTCGAATACATAGGCTTGGCCAAAGCCCGTCACCAGCGTGCCCTTTTGCGGCTTCAAAGCAAACATCACAAAATCATTCAGACTCATGAGTACCTCAACCGTACTGCCATGACGTGCGAGCATGGCTTGAGCAACCGTATTAAATTGTTCATGGGTTCGTGCTAAGACATGCGCTTCCACCTCATAAATTAGCCGCATACGAGCGAAGATATTCCGTGATTTTGACTCATCATCAATCAACATCACTTGTCCTCGTCTGTGCTCCAAGAGATGTTTAGTATGTGCGGCCAAGCCAGAAACAAAGATATAAAATACCCCCTCAAACTCGACAAATGGCGCATAACTAATATGCGGCTCATGGTTAGACGCTTGCGTAGCGAGCATCAAGGATTGCGATTCTTGTTGTAGACGGGTAATGTGCTGCAAGGATTCTGTAGACGCCATTTTTTATACTCCTTCAAAATGAGGTGAATCTCTTAACGTACTTTTTCACACTTGCCATGCTAGAATCAAGTGTATTTACAAAGGGTTTCGAACCTTTATCTTAATAACAGTTGAGAGCATTATGAGTAACATCACCATCTACCATAACCCAAAATGTGGCACTTCGCGCAATACTTTAGAACTTATCCGTGAAGCGGGTCATGAGCCTACGATTATTGAGTACCTTAAGACACCACCAAGCCGTGCTGTTCTTGAAGGTCTACTGCAACAAGCTGGCATTCAAGCAAGCGATCTCGTACGTAGCAAAGAAGCTTTATATGATGAGCTAGGTCTCGGTGCCGCTGACGTAAGCGATGAACAAATTCTTGATGCGATTGAAGCCCACCCTATTCTCATGAACCGTCCCGTTGTAGTGACCGAAAAAGGCACGCGCCTATGCCGCCCTAAGGAAGTGGTTTTAGAGATTCTGTAGTGGATTTTTAATTTAAGCACACGCTAAAGCATGCATAAAGTATGGACGAATACTTAGTGTAACGTTGAGCCTACATGACTGTAGGCTCATCTAAAAATACAGGTTAGAAATGCAACAACTTGGACTCTATGAAACCCTAATAACACAACTTATTGCTTCCAATCTGGATGAAAGAAAGTTTTATATTGGGCAGCGCCGCTTAAATAAAACTGAAGCAGCCACTTTCTTAAGCCGATTTCTTGCCTCTATACTTGAGTACGCCGTTAATACAATACCAGGTGGTGATGATCAACTACAGAACCAGATTAAACTTGCGAATGATTTATTATTTTGGCTCAAAGACCGTATCGATGATGAATTATTAGTTGAGGATAATTTACTTGATACCCAAGGCAAAATTCTTACTGCTTTATATGATAAAAACAACCCTATAGCCAGTGACTTACCGAGTTTTGTCGCAGAGTCTTACCCCCAAACAGGCTTATCACAGAGTGAGCTTTTCAGTGGTAGCCACGCAGAACTCGCCTTAGAGTCAGAGTTAAAACGTGAAATTTTATGTTCCAACAAAATCTATCTATTAGTTTCTTTCATCAAATGGAGCGGCATCCGTATGTTGATGCCGGCCCTTCAACGATTCACGCAACAGGGTGGTCAGCTACGAATTATTACCACGACCTATATGGGTGCAACGGATGCCAAAGCAATCGAAGCATTAGCGCAACTCGCTAATACTGAAATTAAGATCAGCTTTAATTCGAACACCGAAAGATTACACGCTAAAAGCTATTTGTTTTTACGCGATACTGGCTTTCACACGGGCTATATAGGTTCTTCTAACTTATCGAGATCCGCCTTAACCAATGGCCTAGAGTGGAACTTAAAACTCACGACCCAAGAAATCCCTCACATACTTGATAAAGCCCTACATACTTTTGAAACCTATTGGCAGTCCAAAGACTTTGTCTTGTTTCGTAATGATGCTGACTCCAAAACACATCTTCGGCATGCATTACGACAAGAGAAAGGTTTGCCTACTCAGACTGAAGAACTTGGTTTTTTCACCATCAAACCATTTGAACATCAACAAGAAATTCTTGATCAACTAGAGGTTGAGCGCACGATACATAGGCGGTATCGCAACTTAATTGTCGCGGCAACAGGTACGGGTAAAACTCTGATATCCGCATTCGATTTCGCCCGTTTTTATCAAGAGAATCCCAATGCAAAATTTCTCTTTATTGCTCACAGAGAGGAAATTTTACTGCAATCTCGATCAGCATTTCGTCAAGTATTGCGCAACAGAAACTTCGGTGAATTATGGGTTGGACAATACGCACCAGAACATTTTGATCAGTTATTTGTTTCTATACAAACACTAAGCAGACGGATGAGTGAACTACGGCTCGATCCGAACTACTACGACTTTATTGTGATTGATGAGGTGCATCATATTGCAGCTAATAGCTATCGTTCAGTTATTGATTACTTTAAACCAAAAATACTATTAGGCCTAACAGCAACTCCAGAGCGTCACGATGGTACCGATATCCTAATTGATTTTGATGATTCCATAGCCGCTGAACTTCGACTGACAGAAGCGATTAATCGACGCTACCTATGTCCCTTTCAATACTTTGTTATTGATGATGATACTGACTTAAGAAACATCAGTTGGAGCAATGGTCGCTATGAAATTTCCGCACTGACAGGTCTCTATAC
>CAZIKJ010000493.1:0-12504 GCA_964539685.1 uncultured Pelistega sp. | reverse complement strand
GGAGATAAATCATGGCTGTTACTAAAGAAGACATCCTTAATGCCGTTGCCGAAATGTCGGTTATGGAAATCGTTGAATTAATTTCTGCAATGGAAGAAAAATTCGGTGTAACTGCTGCTGTTGCAGTAGCTGCAGGTCCAGCAGCTGGCCCAGCTGAAGCGGCTGAAGAGAAAACTGAGTTTGACGTAGTGTTGTTAGACGCTGGTGCAAATAAAGTTGCTTGTATTAAAGTTGTTCGCGGCTTGACTGGTTTAGGCTTGAAAGAAGCTAAAGACCTAGTTGACGGTGCACCTAAAGCAGTTAAAGAAGGTGTTGCTAAAGCTGAAGCTGAAGAAGCTAAGAAAAAGCTTGAAGAAGCTGGCGCTAAAGTCGAACTTAAGTAATTCGTCCTTTAGGATACCCGGAGAGAGTATTTATACTCCCTTCGGGTTTTCGTGTCTTTCGAAAAAAACATTTTAAGTCCATCCGAATCGCAGCGATGGCCCTGTAGAAAAGTGATTTTTTCTAAAGCCGCAAATCCCTAGAATTATGAATCGGCCATAATTCCACAACCTCTCGAGTCGGAGTGCTCATGCCTTACTCGTACACAGAAAGAAAACGTATCCGTAAAAGCTTTGCTAAGCGCGAAGAAGTTCAGGATGTTCCTTACTTGTTAGAAACTCAATTGCATTCATATCGTGCTTTCTTGCAGCTAGATACTGCTGCGCAAGAGCGCATTAACGATGGTTTGCAATCTGCCTTTAATTCAATCTTCCCGATCGTCAGTGCCAACGGCATGGCGCGGTTAGAGTTTGTTAACTATACCCTACGTGACCCTGTTTTTGATGTAAAAGAATGTCAATTACGTGGTTTAAACTATGCTGCTTCGCTCTACGCTAAGGTTCGCCTTGAGTTGTATGATCGTGAAGCAAGTAAGCCTACCGTTAAAGAAATGAAAGAAGAAGAAGTCTATATGGGTGATATTCCCCTAATGACTAATACCGGTTCTTTCGTTATTAACGGTACAGAGCGTGTCATCGTATCTCAGTTACACCGTTCACCAGGCGTGTTCTTTGAACATGACCGTGGTAAAAACCATAGCTCAAGCAAGCTATTGTTCTCTGCGCGCGTCATTCCTTACCGTGGTTCATGGTTGGACTTTGAGTTTGATGCGAAAGACATTTTGTTCTTCCGTATTGACCGTCGCCGCAAGATGCCAGTGACGATTCTTCTTAAAGCTATTGGTATGACACCAGATAGCATTTTATCGACTTTCTTTGAAACTGATGTGTTTGATCTGAAAGACGAAGGCGCTGTAATGGAGCTTATTCCTGAGCGCTTGAAAGGTGAAGTCATCAGCTTTGATATTACCGACAAGAGCGGTAAAGTCATTATTGAGAAAGATAAGCGTATTAATGCTAAGCATTTGCGCGATCTTGGCAATGCTGGTATCAAGACTGTATCTGTACCAGAAGATTTCTTGCTTGGCCGCGTGATTGCAAAAACCATCACGGATCCTGATACGGGTGAAGTGTTAGCGAATGCTAACGACGAGATTACTGAAGGCTTACTAAATAATCTACGTGTTGCAGAAATCAAGCAATTTGAAACCATCTTTACCAATGAGTTGGACAAGGGTGCGTATATTTCAATGACGCTAGGTACTGACGAAACAGCTGACCAAATGGCTGCACGTGTAGCGATCTACCGTATGATGCGTCCTGGTGAACCACCAACCGAAGAAGCTGTTGAAGCTTTATTCCAACGTCTATTCTATAGCGAAGAAAGCTATGACCTATCGAATGTAGGTCGTATGAAAGTGAATAGCCGCTTGGGTCGTGGTGAGGACACTGCAGGTCCTATGACCTTGACTGACGAAGACATCCTAGACACGATTAAGATTCTTGTTGACCTACGTAACGGCCGCGGCGTGATTGACGATATTGACCACTTAGGTAATCGTCGTGTTCGTTGTGTCGGTGAGTTGGCAGAAAACCAATTCCGTGCAGGTTTAGTACGTGTTGAGCGTGCGGTTAAAGATCGCTTAGGCCAAGCTGAAGCAGATAATCTTTTACCGAATGATTTAATCAACTCTAAACCAATCTCGGCTGCGATTAAAGAGTTCTTTGGTTCTAACCAACTGTCACAGTTTATGGACCAAACTAACCCGCTTTCTGAAATTACCCACAAGCGTCGTGTATCGGCACTTGGTCAAGGTGGTTTGACACGTGAGCGCGCTGGCTTTGAGGTACGTGACGTACACCCGACTCACTATGGACGCGTATGTCCGATTGAGACACCTGAGGGTCCAAACATTGGTTTGATTAACTCAATGGCTCTATATGCACGTTTGAACCATTATGGTTTCTTAGAAACACCATACCGTAAAGTCACTGATGGCCAAGTAAGCGATGATATCGAGTACCTATCTGCGATTGAAGAAAGCCACTATGTGATTGCACAGGCTAACGCGGAACTCGACGCTGAACATCGCTTTGTTGATGATCTCATTGCTTGTCGTGAAGCTGGCGAAACCATGTTGATGTCACCAGATAAAGTTCAGTATATGGACGTGGCACCATCGCAGATTGTATCGGTTGCGGCTTCATTGATTCCGTTCCTAGAGCATGATGATGCGAACCGTGCATTGATGGGCGCCAACATGCAACGTCAAGCAGTGCCTTGCTTACGTCCTGAAAAACCATTAGTGGGTACAGGTATTGAGCGTACGGTAGCGGTTGACTCGGGTACGACCGTACAAGCGACACGTGGTGGTCTGGTTGATTATGTGGATGCTGAGCGTATTGTGATTCGTGTGAATGACGATGAGAATACGACCGGTGGTGTTGGTGTGGATATTTATAACCTCACAAAATACACGCGTTCGAACCAAAACACCAATATTAACCAACGTCCAATCGTGAAGATTGGCGACCATGTTGCGCGTGGTGACGTATTAGCTGACGGTGCTTCTACCGATTTAGGTGAGTTAGCGCTTGGTCAAAATATGTTGATCGCCTTTATGCCATGGAACGGCTATAACTTTGAGGACTCGATTCTTATTTCAGAAAAAATCGTAGCCGACGATCGCTATACCTCTGTGCATATTGAAGAACTTTCAGTTGTTGCGCGTGAAACAAAGCTAGGTAATGAAGAAATCACACGCGATATTTCAAACTTAGCTGAAATTCAATTAAACCGTCTAGACGACTCAGGTATCGTACATATCGGTGCTGAAGTCCGTGCAGATGACGTTTTAGTGGGTAAAGTCACACCTAAAGGTGAAACTCAGTTAACACCAGAAGAGAAGCTATTGCGTGCGATTTTCGGTGAAAAAGCCTCTGATGTGAAAGACACTTCACTGCGTGTACCATCAGGTATGGTAGGTACCGTGATTGACGTTCAAGTATTAACGGGTAAAGGCGTTGAACGCGATAAGCGCGCACAGTCGATTATTGATAATGAGCTACGTCGCTACCGCCAAGACTTGAACTCTCAGCTACGTATTGTTGAAGACGATATGTTTGACCGTCTACGTCGTACCTTAGTTGGTAAAGTTGCCAATGGCGGTCCAAAGCAGTTAGCAAAAGGCAGCAAATTAACCGAGGAATACCTCGACTTAATTACGCCATGGCACTGGTTTGATGTACGTCTTGCTGATGAAGATACTGCGGTTGCTTTAGAACAAGCGAAAGAATCCATCGAGCAAAAGCGTCATGAGTTTGATCTCGCCTTTGAAGAAAAGCGTAAGAAATTGACGCAAGGTGATGAGCTACCTCCGGGCGTACGTAAGATGGTTAAGGTATTCTTGGCTGTTAAGCGTCGTTTACAACCTGGTGACAAGATGGCGGGTCGTCACGGTAACAAGGGTGTGGTTTCACGTATTACTCCTGTTGAAGATATGCCGCATATGGCTGATGGTACCCCTGCGGACATCGTATTGAACCCATTAGGCGTTCCATCACGTATGAACATCGGTCAGGTTCTTGAGGTTCACTTAGGTTGGGCGGCTAAGGGTCTTGGCCACCGTGTTGCCGATATGTTGCGTGATGAGCGCAATGTTCAAGTGGCACAACTACGTGAGTTCTTAGCGACTGTATATAACTCTACAGGTAAATCTGAGCAGCTTGATAACTTGAGTGATGATGAGATCATCACCCTAGCACACAACTTAAAGAATGGTGTGCCGTTCGCAACGCCAGTATTTGACGGTGCGACTGAGGAAGAAATTAAGCTCATGTTGGATATTGCTTACCCGCAAGAGATTAAAGATAAATTACGTCTAACCGATTCTCGTACACAAGCCTATCTGATTGATGGCCGTACTGGTGAGCCGTTTGAGCGTCCAGTGACAATTGGCTATATGCATTACTTGAAACTACATCACTTAGTGGATGACAAGATGCACGCCCGTTCAACTGGTCCTTACTCGCTTGTCACGCAACAACCATTGGGCGGTAAAGCACAATTCGGTGGTCAGCGTTTCGGTGAGATGGAGGTGTGGGCACTTGAAGCTTACGGGGCAGCTTACACGCTACAAGAGATGTTAACGGTTAAATCGGATGACATCGCTGGTCGTACGAAAGTGTATGAAAACATTGTTGAAGGTGACCATGTGATCAATGCTGGTATGCCAGAATCATTTAATGTATTAGTCAAAGAGATTCGCTCGTTGGCATTGGATATGGAACTGGAGGGTAAAAAATGAATGGATTAATTAACCTCTATAAACAAATTTCGACGGATGAGCAGTTTGATGCCATTAAAATTGGCATCGCCTCTCCTGATAAAATTCGCTCATGGTCGTTTGGTGAAGTTCGCAAACCTGAAACGATTAACTACCGTACCTTTAAGCCAGAGCGCGATGGTCTATTCTGCGCTAAAATCTTTGGCCCAGTTAAAGACTATGAGTGTCTTTGCGGTAAGTATAAGCGCTTAAAACACCGCGGTGTGATTTGTGAAAAGTGCGGTGTTGAAGTCACTGTGACTAAAGTACGTCGTGAACGTATGGGTCATATTGAACTAGCCAGCCCTGTTGCGCATATTTGGTTCTTAAAGAGCTTGCCTTCTCGCTTAGGTATGGTTCTTGATATGACCTTGCGTGATATCGAGCGCGTACTTTACTTTGAAGCATGGTGCGTAATCGATCCAGGTATGACACCGCTTAAGCGTGGTCAGATCATGACTGATGATGACTATGTGGCCAAGACTGAAGAATACGGTGACGACTTTACTGCACTGATGGGTGCAGAAGCTGTCCGTGAATTGTTGCGCACCATCGATATCGATCGTGAAGCAGAGCAATTGCGTAGCTCTTTAGACACCACTAAGTCTGATGCGAAAGTTAAGAAAATTTCTAAGCGTCTGAAAGTCATTGAAGGCTTCCAAAAATCAGGCATTAAACCTGAGTGGATGATTATGGAAGTATTGCCGGTGCTACCACCGGATCTACGTCCATTAGTTCCGCTAGATGGCGGCCGCTTTGCAACTTCAGACCTGAACGATTTATACCGTCGTGTGATTAACCGTAACAATCGCTTAAAGCGCTTGATTGAGCTGAAAGCTCCGGAAATCATTCTACGTAACGAGAAGCGTATGCTTCAAGAAGCCGTTGACTCCTTAATGGATAACGGTCGTCGTGGTAAAGCCATGACAGGTCCTAACAAGCGCCAATTGAAATCTCTTGCCGATATGATTAAAGGTAAGAGCGGTCGCTTCCGTCAGAACCTCTTGGGTAAACGTGTTGACTACTCTGGTCGTTCAGTAATTGTGGTGGGTCCACAATTGAAACTACACCAATGTGGTCTGCCTAAATTAATGGCGCTTGAGTTATTCAAACCCTTTATTTTCAACCGCCTCAAAGCAATGGGCTTAGCCTCAACCTTTAAAGCAGCGAAGAAATTGGTTGAAATGCAAGAGCCAGTGGTATGGGATATTCTTGAAGAAGTTATTCGTGAACACCCGGTCATGCTTAACCGTGCACCGACGCTTCACCGTTTAGGTATTCAAGCGTTCGAGCCGCAACTGATTGAAGGTAAAGCGATTCAGTTGCACCCACTTGTTTGTGCGGCCTTTAACGCTGACTTTGACGGTGACCAAATGGCGGTTCACGTGCCTCTATCACTAGAAGCACAGATGGAAGTTCGTACCTTGATGTTGGCCTCAAACAACGTGCTGTTCCCAGCCAGTGGTGAGCCATCAATCGTACCTTCTCAAGATATTGTTTTAGGTTTGTACTACACAACCCGTGAGCGTATCAATGGTAAGGGCGAAGGTATGTTCTTCGCTGATATTCAAGAAATGCTACGGGCATATAATAGCGGACAAGTGGGCCTACAAAGCCGTATCACAGTGCGCTTAAATGAATACGAAAAAGACGAAAATGGTGAATTCCAACCGACTTTACGTCGCTTTGAAACTACCGTTGGTCGTGCGATGTTGTCTGAGATTCTGCCTAAAGGCTTGCCTTTTAGCGTCTTAAACAAAGCACTTAAGAAGAAAGAAATTTCTCGTTTGATCAACCAATCATTCCGTCGTTGCGGTCTACGTGATACGGTAATTTTTGCTGACAAACTCTTGCAGTCTGGTTTCCGCTTAGCGACCCGTGCTGGTATTTCTATTGCCATGGGTGATATGTTAGTGCCGAAAGCCAAAGAAGAAATCTTGCAACAAGCCAGTGCTGAAGTGAAAGAGATTGATAAACAATTCTCTTCAGGTCTAGTGACTGCGCAAGAGCGTTATAACAACGTAGTGGATATTTGGGGTAAAGCGGGTGATAAGGTTGGTAAAGTGATGATGGAACATCTCTCTACTGAACCAGTGACTAACCGCTTTGGTGAAGAAGTTCGTCAAGAGTCATTCAACTCAATCTATATGATGGCTGACTCTGGTGCGCGTGGTTCGGTAGCGCAGATTCGTCAGCTAGCAGGTATGCGTGGCTTGATGGCTAAACCTGACGGCTCAATTATTGAGACACCAATTACCGCGAACTTCCGTGAAGGTCTTAACGTACTACAGTACTTTATTTCTACCCACGGTGCACGTAAAGGTCTAGCGGATACGGCGTTGAAGACAGCGAACTCGGGTTACTTGACTCGCCGTCTGGTTGACGTGACACAAGACTTAGTGATTACTGAAGACGATTGCGGCACAAGCAACGGTTACATTATGAAAGCCCTCCTTGAGGGTGGTGAAGTTATCGAAGCCTTGCATGATCGTGTATTAGGTCGTGTGACAGCAAGTGATATCGTTAATCCAGAAACACAAGAAACTGTGATTAGCGCAGGTACCTTGTTGGATGAGGATAAAGTTGAGCTGATCGACAAACTCGGTATTGATGAAGTGAAGATTCGCACACCGTTAACATGTGCAACCCGTCGTGGTCTATGTGCCCATTGTTATGGTCGTGACCTAGGTCGTGGTTACCTTGTGAATACGGGTGAGGCCGTTGGTGTGATTGCTGCGCAATCTATCGGTGAGCCAGGTACACAGTTAACCATGCGTACCTTCCACATTGGTGGTGCGGCGTCTCGTGCTTCATTAGCGTCAACGGTTGAAACGCGTTCTGCAGGTACCGTTGGTTTCTCTGGCAATATGCGTTATGTCACGAATGCGAAGAATGAGCGTATCGCGATTTCTCGCTCTGGTGAGATCATGGTGTTTGATGAGCAAGGTCGTGAACGCGAGAAGCACCGTATTCCTTATGGTGCGACCGTATTAGTGGGTGATAATGAGCAAGTTAAAGCGGGTACGCTACTAGCTTCATGGGAGCCAATGACTCGTCCAATCATCTCTGAGTACAAGGGTGCTGTTCGCTTTGAGAATATCGAAGAGGGCGTAACCGTTGCGAAACAAGTGGATGATGTCACTGGTTTGTCAACACTTGTGGTGATTACACCTAAGACACGTGGTGGTAAAGCTGCACAACGTCCGCAGATTAAACTCTTGAATGAAGCTGGTGAAGAGGTGAAAATCGCGGGTTCAGAACACGCAGTGAATATTACCTTCCCTGTCGGTGCGCTGATTATGGTGCGTGATGGCCAAGAGGTGGGTGTCGGTGAAGTACTCGCACGTATTCCGCAAGAATCACAGAAAACTCGTGATATTACTGGTGGTCTACCACGTGTGGTTGAACTGTTTGAAGCGCGTTCACCAAAAGACGCTGGCGTATTAGCTGACGTGACTGGTACAGTTTCCTTCGGTAAAGACACTAAAGGTAAACAACGCTTGGTATTAACACGTCCTGATGGTACTAGCCATGAGATCTTGATTCCGAAAGAGAAACAAGTATTGGTGCATGATGGTCAGGTGGTTAACCAAGGTGAATTGATTGTTGACGGTCCTGCCGATCCGCACGATATTCTACGCTTACGTGGTATCGAAGCGCTTGCTCAGTACATTGTTAATGAAGTGCAAGACGTGTACCGCTTACAAGGCGTGAAGATTAACGACAAGCACATTGAAGTGATTGTGCGTCAGATGCTTCGTCGTGTCAGCATCGTTGATGCGGGCGATACCTCATTCATCCCAGGTGAGCAAGTTGAACGCTCAGCCATGTTAAACGAAAACGATCGTGTACGCGGTGAAGACTTACGTGAAGCGACTTACGATAACGTGTTATTAGGTATTACTAAAGCATCGCTATCGACTGATTCCTTCATTTCTGCGGCTTCGTTCCAAGAGACAACCCGTGTCTTGACTGAAGCAGCGATTATGGGTAAACGTGATGATCTTCGTGGTCTGAAAGAGAACGTCATCGTGGGTCGCTTAATCCCAGCAGGTACTGGCTTGTCTTACCACAATGCTCGTCATGCTAAGGAAGCGGCGGAGCTACAAGACCGTATGGCCTTGCGTGCTCAAGAGAACCCATTTGAAGAGCCATCAGCTCCAGTATCACTCGAAAGCGCTATGGCATTATTTGCCAGTACGCCGATCGTGACCGATACCGATGAAGGTACTCCAGAAGAGTAGTTGCGCTTAGGTCTGCGCTTAAGGTAAATTTTTGAGAGCAGACCTTATACGTTCTAGCGGTTCTTTATAAGCTTCGTTTAAGTGCATATAAGAAGCGCATTAGAATGTTCATACTAGCAATAAAATTGAAAATCCCCATGTTCATATATGAGCATGGGGATTTTTTATAGGCGCAAATTTTATCAAATAAATGTAAGCGGTAAACGGTAAACGGTAAGCGTCCGTAGAAGACCACTTATTTAATGACGCCACAAGCTAGACGTGCGCCACCACCACCTAAGGCTTTAGGATGATCGCTGTGATTATCACCACCGACATGCACCATTAAACTGAGTCCTTGTAATTCTTTGAGGTCTTTAATACGAGGAGCGAGAACGGGTGTTGTCACATTGCGCTCAGCATCGGCATATAAGGCCGGTAGGTCGCCTTTGTGACCCGTATTATCCCACGGTCCCTTATGCGCTTGCGTGTTATCAGGGTCCCAGTGTCCGCCTGCGGCACCCGCTGGAACAACTTTACCGTCAGCACCGACCGAAGTGTCGCAAGAACCCTTAGCGTGGACGTGAAATCCATGCACTCCAGGATCAATGTTTTTTAAGTTAGGCGTGAAAACAGCACCGTATTCGCTACTGGTAATGGTAACTGTCCCTGCAGATTCACCTTGTCCCTTGTCAGTAGCAAAATTTAATTCTACAGTTAACGTATCTGAGGCGAAAACACTTGAGGCACACATGGATAGTACAGCGCTTAATACGATTTTCTTCATAACAAACTCCATAGAATAAGAATTAATTGCATTTACTGCCAGCTTGAGTATAGCATTGTATGCGTAAAAATGATTCCGTCAGCACTTGACTTGTTAGGCCGTATACGTAAATTTTATGTGGAAAAATTAGGATCTGTATAGAGTTTTAAAAATGCTGTATAATGATAACCATTCTCATTAATCATCTATACAAGGTATTCATTACCACATAGATAATGCGTTATTTATGTAACACCCAACAGGTGATAGCACAGTATTCACAGTGTTTATAAGATTCACCACATTATATTGTCAAATTAACAATGAAAATCAATAAACTATTTCTCAAATTTATCAGTGCTGGATTGGCTTTAGCCATCAGCTCAACAGCATATGCCGTAGATATCAATACCGCACGTGGCAGTGTCAGTTTCCCACAGTCCCTAAGCGCTCGTGTCGCGGTCTATGATATGGCCGCCATGGACACCTTAGAGTCTTTAGGCGTCAAGCCACAAGGTGTTGTTGCCCCTCTCTTAGTGGATTATCTAAACCAAAACCAAGCAGAGGATGCCGTTAAGATTGGCACCTTGTTTGAGCCCGATATGGAAGCCCTAAATAGCTTAAAACCTGAGGCGATTATTATTGGTGGCCGTATGGCGCCCAAGCATGATGAATTAACGCGTATTGCGCCTGTGGTGGATGTGACCAACACAGGGGTCTCGGTTGAGACCTCACTCAAGCTACTGCAAGAACTCGGTAAACTTTTTGCTAAAGAGGAACGATCTGCGCAGTTGCAGAAGTCATTAATTGATGAGCTTAATCTGACTAAGGCCACTTTACAGAATCAAGGCAAGGCTTTAATGATTATGGTGAATGGACCGAAGATTGCGTCATTTGGTGTGAACTCGCGCTTCGGCTATCTGTTTAATGATTATGGTTGGCAAGCTGCTGATACGAATGAAAGCCGTGCACGTCATGGGCAGCCAGTCTCTTTTGAATTTATTCGTAAACTAGACCCTGATTGGCTGATTGTGATGGATCGCAGCTCCGCTATCCAAGCTAAGGGTGAGAATGCGCGAGCCGTACTTGATAATGCTTTACTGAAAGATACGAAGGCATTTAAAAATAAGCAGGTAATATATTTAGACAGCTCATCCTATCTTGCCTCGGGTGGCTATCAGCAGATGATGATTGAGTTAAAACTCTTGCGTGATGCGGTGACTCAGTCGCATAAATAGCCGTCTATGATATTGCGAGCAGTTATTATTATCAGCTTTCTACTCTTAGTGCTGAGTAGTCTTTTCATTGGTGTAAGTGAGGTATCAATCCATACGCTCTTCACCGATGAGGCGGCGCGTGAGGTTTTCTTTGCCAGTCGTATACCACGCACCGCTTCAGTGATCCTAACAGGCATGTCGATGGCGAATGCAGGCTTGATTATGCAGATGCTGATGCGCAATCGCTTTGTTGAGCCATCAATGACAGGAACAACACAGGCGGCGGCCTTGGGTTTATTGTTAGTCACATTGCTGATGCCGCAAGGTTCGGTTACGCTGAAGATGTTGTTCGCCTGTTTCGCTGCCATCATAGGCTTAATGGGCTTTATGTTGATTGTGCGTGTCTTACCACCCACTGCAAAGCTCTTAGCGCCATTAGTAGGCATTATCTATGGTGGCGTGATTGGTGCGGTAGCGACCTTTATCGCTTATGAATATGACATGATGCAATATCTTGTAGCCTGGTTTATTGGGGATTTCTCCAGTGTATTAGCAGGTCGCTATGAGTTGCTGTGGTTAACCGCGGCACTGTGCATATTGGCATTCGTCTACGCGAATCAATTTACTATCGCCGGCCTAGGTAAGGATATCAGCACTAATTTGGGTTTAAATCATAATGCGATAGTCATGATTGGTTTATTGATTGTGGCCTTAATCTCAGCGATTGTGGTGGTGACAGTTGGTGCGATTCCTTTTGTGGGTTTGGTAGTACCGAATATCGTGAGTCGCCTAATGGGGGATAATGTGCGTCGAGTCTTACCTTGGATAATGATGAGCGGTGCAGCCTTAGTACTTGCCTGTGATATTCTCAGTCGCTTGGTGAACTATCCTTATGAGATACCGGTAGGTACCATTATTGGTATTATCGGCACGATTCTGTTCCTATATCTTTTATATGCGCGTCCTCGTCGATCACGTGTACGCTCTGCGGATGCTTAGCGATGCGTAAATTAGCTTTGTTAACGGCAGCGCTGGGCTTGGCTATGGTCTTGTTTATGACGGTGAATGCCAGTGGCCAATGGGACTTTATCCTGCCTTTTCGTGGGGCTAAGCTCAGCGCCTTGTTATTAGTCGCGTATGCCATCTCGGTCTCTACCATCCTCTTTCAGACCATCACAGCCAATCGAATTCTAACACCCTATATTATGGGCTTTGATGCGCTGTACTTGCTGATTCAGACCAGTTTAGTCTTTCTATTCGGAGGCTTAGCCTACGCCACCATGGGTGCAAACTATAAGTTTGGTCTTGAAGTCAGTATCATGCTCTTGGCTTCACTCTTACTGTTTTCTAGTCTCTTTCTAAAAGCCCAAGCCGACTTATACCGCATGGTGCTTACGGGTGTGATTTTGGGGGTGCTGTTTCGAAGCATCACGAACTTTATGCAACGCCTGATCGACCCTGAAGAGTTTGCTGTGGTACAAGCAGCGAGCTTTGCCCAGTTTAATATTGTGCAAACTCAGTTACTCGGCATAAGCGCTGTCTTAGTTGGTCTCGTCAGTATTGTCATTTGGTTTTATCGCCATGACCTAGATG
>CAZIKJ010000492.1:0-2235 GCA_964539685.1 uncultured Pelistega sp. | reverse complement strand
CTGCACTATTCCTTGCATCGGAGGCATCATCATATGTCAATGGACAAGTTTTGACTGTAGACGGAGGGTTTTCACTTTCTTTTTAATTGGCCCCTCTATTGCTTAAATAAAATTACTAAGTCTAATCTGATTATTTGACTCTCAATTAGAAGAATAAGTCAGGTTAGATTCTTTCTTCGTGTCTGCTGTATATATTTAGCTTTACATGGATAAGGCCCACTATTTATTTATGCCAGCCCTATACTAATAATGCTGCTAATACTAATAGCTCTTACAGCCCAGGCAGTTATTTGACTCTGTCGCCAAGCTAAATAAGCACTAAACAATATTTCAAACTAATTTATCCTCCCGACCCATCTAATTTTTAGTAGACTAGACGCTAATCCCCAAGGATTCAGCCCCTAGCACTCACCTCTAAGACTCACCCATCGCCAAAGCCACTTCATGAGCATCCTAGACTACTACAACCACAATGCCGAGCAATTCTATGACTCAACTGTTAAAGTTGCGATGGAGAGTATTTATGCGCCTTTTTTACGCTATTTACCAGAGCATGCGAGTATTCTAGACCTAGGCTGTGGTTCAGGCAGAGATAGCTTGGCTTTTCACCAGAAAGGTTATCAGGTTGACGCCACCGATTACTCTGAGACCTTAGTGAGTAAGGCCCAACAACTCACGGGCCTAGCTGTGCGCCAGCAAAGCTTCTATAACTTGGATGAAGTAAATAAATACGACGGCATATGGGCTTGCGCCTCCTTGCTGCACTGTGAACGACAAAAACTACCTGCAGTTTTGAGCCGAATCCTACACGCCTTAAAAACAGACGGCGTACTGTATATGTCCTTTAAATATGGCAGCACAGATCGTGAGAAAGACGGACGACACTTCACCGACCTCAATGAGCAGCAAGCGCAGGCACTATTACGTGAGGTGCCTGGTTTTCTCCTGCTACAACAGTGGATTACTGTTGATAAACGCCCAGAGCGCTCGGAGGAGTGGTTGAATATTCTGGTACGTAAAGTGTAGAACGACTATGCATCCTGAAATGAATCCAGCTATGCATTCTGATATAAATGCTGATATGAGCCCTGATATAAGTCCTAACATAAGCCAGGATGCGTTCCCTATTCCGACCGCTGACGAGCAGCTAAGGTTTTTAAAGCAAATCCAACGCATCTTACAGTCAGGCTCCTTCACATCCACCTATAAATTCGCGCTATTGATGAGTATTACGCGACTGGCTATTGAGCAAGGTCGAGATACTGGCGATATGTTGACACTTGATTATCAGGATATTGCAGAAAAGTTTATTGAACTCTACTGGCGACAATCCTTGCCCTTCCATTTTCAAGAACATACCCCCTTTGTATTGCATCAAAATACGGGGCGACAAGCCAAGATTATCACCAGCATTCAAGAAGCTCAGGCGCGCTTTACGACCATTGCTTCATTACGACGCAATACGCAAGCGTGGGATAAGCTGAAAAAGACCGTTGCCGATACCGTCAAAAGAATGCCCGTGGTGTATCTACAAAACCTCAATGGTTACACTGTCGAGTTTCTCTATGTCCTTGAGCATTCTAAACGCGAACTGAATTTATTGCCAAAAGTCATGTACAACTTGCGGCACTTTAGCGAAATTATTGATGAACTATGCCAGAAGTCTTGGATTGATTTTGTACGCTTGAATAAAAACAACCATGTGGTGCTTGACGGCCTACCCGACCTAGATGAATTCCTATTCGCCCCAAGCAGAAACCAATTAGGACAAGTGGCCAATTTCCTAATTGATTTACAGGGGTGTCAATGCTTCTACTGCGGTAAAAACCTGCAGAATACCAACTATGCCGTGGATCACTTTATCCCATGGTCATTGTATCCAGCCGATACTGGCCATAACTTTGTCTTGGCCGATGAGAAATGCAACTCCCAGAAAAATAATTACCTCGCCTCACAACAGTTTCGGAATAAATGGATTAATCGCAATATCCAATATGACCACTTAATCAGCCAAGAAATATCTCAATTGGGTTTCTTGACGGATATGAACAAATCCCACCGCGTCGCAGACTGGGCCTACCAACAAGCCATAGATAATAATTACTTGGTGTGGTTAGGTGGGAGTCAGAAGCAGTTGATTGGCTTGACGGGGTCGTAGAGGGAAGAGTTTGGCTTTGGGGTGACTGGGTACTTGCGCGCATACTTGGTCGCTTACTGCGGGGGTAACATAGGGGG
>CAZIKJ010000491.1:0-2599 GCA_964539685.1 uncultured Pelistega sp. | reverse complement strand
CAATTTGGTCGTAAATTGAGTCAGTTCCAGGCGATTCAACAACAGTTAAGCATGATGGCAGAATGCGTCTGTAGCGCACAGATGGCTGCTGAACTGGCCTATTACAGTGACAGTACTGTACCCAATAAAAACCACCTGATTCTAGCTAAGCATCAGCTCAGTCTGGTGGCTAATCAAGTCGCCAATATTGCCCATGCTGTTCATGGTGCGATTGGCATTACCAAAGAATATCCACTGCATTTTTATACCCAAATTATTCGCCAAAACCGCTCACGAGGAGGAAGTGAGATGTATTGGGCCGAGCAATTGGGCGCAGCGGTATTACAGAGTGATAAGACTGTACTCGAAATTTTGAGTGAGGATTTACTCGTGAGTTAATACGTCATCTGAGGAGACAAACAATGACAACATTCAAATACGCACTGGCTTTAAGCCTGTGTGCTGGGACACTGTTCGCCAACGTTTCAGTAGCACAAACTAATTGGCCATCTAAACCTGTCACAATGGTGGTGCCATTTCCACCTGGTGGACCAACTGATATTGTGGCACGTGCGATTGCTAATGATTTGGCTAAGCGCCTAAATCAAACTTTTGTCGTTGAGAATAGGGCTGGCGCAAATGGTACGATTGGTTCGGCAGCGGTAGCTCGTGCTTCACCCGATGGTTATACCATTCTCTACAACACATCTTCATTAGCTCTGAGCCCTGCGCTATATAAAGATTTAACATTCAATCCTAAGACCGACTTTGAAGCGATTAGTACAACAGCGAATATCCCTCTAATCCTATTAACGCACCCGAAAAGCAATATTAAAAATTTTGATGATTTAGTTTCTGCTCTTAAAGACGAGAAGAAAAACTTATCCTATGGTTCGGCTGGTCAAGGCAATATTACGCATCTAGGTGCATTCCTATTCACGCAGGAAGTTCAGACTAATCCTCAGCATATCCCATACCGCGGAAGTGCACCAGCCATGGTGGACTTGGTAGGAGGACAAACTGATTTTATGATGAACACCTTGAATGACTCGGTGCCATTTATCAAAGACGGCAAGGTCATTGCCTTAGCCTTGGCAAGTAAAGCTCGCAATATGGATGTCATTCCAGATACGCCGACCCTATCTGAGAAATTGGGCAAGGAACTTGTGGTGGGTGCATGGCAAGGTATTGTTGCTCCTAAAGGCACTCCAAAAGAAATCATAGATTCGCTGAATAAAGCAGTCAACGAAACCTTGCAATCAGATAGCTTTAAGGAACTAGCGAAAACTCAAGGCGTGGAGATTCTAGGTTCATCATCAGAGGATTATCAGGCTTTTATTAATAGTGAAACAGACCGCTGGGACGAGACTGTGAAGAAGTCAGGTATTCAGAAGAACTAAAGCTGATGCGCTCAAATAAAGAGTCCAAACTGCTCTATACAATACTAGCAAGAAGGAGATAGAATGTCATTGATTTTTAAACTAATGGCGACGGCAGCTATTACATTGGCTGCTAGCTTTAACACGGTGGCTTTTGCGAAATATCCCGACAAGCCAATTCGCTTTGTGGTCTCATTCCCGCCTGGTAGTGGCACGGATACTAATGCACGCTATACGGCGCGACGATTACAAGAGAAACTGGGTGTGCCAGTGACGGTAGAGAATCGTCCAGGAGGCAATAGTTTTATGGCCGTTGATCAGGTGGTGCGTGCTAAGCCTGATGGTTATACCTTACTATTTTCAAGTAACTCTCCAGTTTCAACCAATGTGGTGATGTTTAAAGACTTGCCTTATGACCCCGTGAAAGATTTAACGCCTTTAGCGAAGTTGGGTTATGGTGCAATGGGGATAGCAGTGCCTGCTTCATCGCCGATTCAAAACATTGAGCAACTTGTTGAGGAAGCGAAGAAGCGCCCTGGCGAATTGAACTACGGTAGTGGTAGTGCTTCGTATCAGATTGCGACAGAGTTATTCTTAAAACAAGCAGGTATTGAAGCGAACCATGTGCCTTATCGCGGCGCTTCGGCAGCTATTACGGACTTAGCAGGTAAGCAAACTGATTTTGTTTTTGCTGATTACGGCGCGCTGATTCCCTTGGCTCAAAGCAATAGTATCCGCGTAATTGCAGCAACAGGTGATAAGCGCCTAAAGCAAGCGCCTGATGTACCAACATTACAAGAGTCAGGTTATAAGGACTATTATATGGTGAACTGGGTCGCCTTATTTGGTCCTGCTGGCTTGCCTGAAGATGTTCAGAAAGTTTTAAGTGATGCTATGGTGGAAATCTATTCTGATCAGGAAAGCATAGATTTTCTAGATCGAATGAGTTGGGATATCTTTCCAGGTGATGGTAAAGCATTAGCCGAGTTCCAGCAGTCTGAAATTAAACGCTGGTCTGATGCTGCTAAACAAGCTAATATTCCACAGCAATAGTTAGTCTATAGCATGCTTAATTAAGTTTTACTATAAGTGTTCTACTTGATGTGTTGATAATAAAGCATACTTTGAGTTTTGGTAGTGAGAATTGAAAGATGGAAGAGAATGATTAACTCATCCTCTTTCGGCTATATGCACACTGTTAATTTGCGTTTAAATAGTCTTAACTGCTCAAGGGTATTAAC
>CAZIKJ010000490.1:0-5320 GCA_964539685.1 uncultured Pelistega sp. | reverse complement strand
TGCTTGAACATACCAGTGCCGAGCCTCTGGTAGTGGCAGGCACGCATATCGCTTTCCCAGGGATTGGTAAGGTCAGTAAGAAGGCGGAAGGTGGTTTTGAGTGGACGCCTGTGGAGTGATTGGGGCGTCATTGCTCTACCTGAGCATGCGCTGAGCGAGTTAAGGATATCAGTCGTACTTTTTATGGATATCAGTCGTACTTTTTCATGCGAGGCGTCCGATCATTAGAGGGGCGCCTCAATGCTTTCTGGATAAGACAAATTATCCAGGGGCTTATTGACGAGAATAAGCCCTGCAACCCTATAAGCGCAAAACGTATATTACCGTTACAAGCCACCCTCAGTCAGTTTCGCAGGATTCAGTAAGTGACTGAGTTCCTCGCGTGAAATATCGGTATGTTCGGCAGCAACATCAATAATCGCGCGCCCCTCTTTATAGGCGATCTTGGCGATTTCGGCGGCTTTCAGATAGCCAATAATCGGGTTGAGCGCGGTAACTAGGATCGGGTTACGTGTCACCGATTGCTGTAAACTTGCCTCATTCACTTTAAAGCTAGCAATTGCTTTATCGGCTAGCTGGCGAGACATATTCGTTAGTAGCTTGAGGCTATGTAGAATATTATAAGCAATCATCGGCAGCATCACATTTAGCTCAAAATTCCCCGATTGGCCGCCAATGGTAATGGCGGCATCATTACCAATGACTTGAGCCGCGACCATGGCTGTGGCTTCAGGAATCACGGGGTTTACTTTGCCGGGCATAATTGAAGAGCCTGGTTGCAAGGCTTCAAGCTCAATCTCGGCGAGTCCTGCTAATGGACCTGAATTCATCCAACGCAAATCATTAGCGATTTTCATCAGTGTGACGGCGCAGGTTTTAAGCTGACCAGAGAGACTTACAATAATATCTTGTGACGCAATATGGGCAAAAAAGTTCTCGGCGGGTGTAAAGTCTAAGCCAGTGCTATGACTAATTTCTTCAGCAAAATACTGAGCGAATTGAGGGTCGGTATTAATCCCTGTGCCTACTGCAGTGCCCCCTTGTGCAAGGCTGTGTAAGGCGGCTTGTTGGGCTTGCAGCGTGCGTATATTCTGTTCAATCTGCACCGCCCAAGCGATTAAGACTTGGCTTAAGCGAACTGGCATCGCATCCATTAAGTGGGTGCGCCCAGTCTTGATATAGCGATCAACAGAGTCAGCCTTGTCACGGATTGTTCCGGCCAAATGCTGTAGTGCTGGTAGCAAATGCTGGGCTAATTCTAAGGCCGCACTGATATGGATGGTGCTTGGAATCACATCATTACTGCTTTGCCCAAAATTCACATGGTCATTGGGACTGATGGTCGTCTGGGTGAATTGACTGGCTACCTTGGCTAAGACTTCATTGGCATTCATATTTGTGCTAGTAGCCGAGCCGGTTTGGAATATATCAATGGGGAAGTGTTGCATTAGATCGGCATCACTTTTTAGGGCAACTTCAGCAGCGGCTTGCTCAATTGCCTGAGCGATATCAGTATCAAGATGACCCAAGCGTGCATTGGCTCGAGCGGCAGCTGATTTCACCTGCAGGAGAGCACGAATAAATGCCACAGGCATGGTTTGTCCACTAATTTGAAAGTTATTGATTGCTCTTTGGGTTTGGGCACCATAAAGGGCGTTCTCGGGTACGAGCAATTCACCCATACTGTCACGTTCACTGCGCATCTGAGTTGGCATCACTCACTCCTTGCATTGAATTCATCCGCTAGGAAATCGCTGACTGGAAACGATAGTTTTGAGGTGGGGTCAATGTAGCCGCACTTATCAACAAGAGCCGCATCGGTAACAGTCATATTCGATGATAGTCATATCGGCGATCGTCATATCGATGACAAGTCTACCGATAACAAACAGTCATTTAAGAAACTATAGATTTTTCAGAGACTTATGACAAGCTAATTTTTGTGACTTTATGTCTATCATAAACCATGGTATATCAGTAAAGGGCTGAATTTATACACGTAAGCCTATGGTCATAGTATGGTCATATACCCTCTTTAAGCTGACATAAGGTAAGCTTAATATGGCACAATGAAGATTCCCATATTAACTGACGTAGTAGCAATAAATGAGTTAAGTTTTCTGCTTGGCTCATTTTGAGAACGCAGAAAACGCAGAGCGATGCTTAGAAGCGCTTTTGCGGTCTTTCACTATGAGCGCTACGTGTGCTAGTTATGCTGTGCCTTTTGATCCGCTAGTTTGGCTAGAGTGTGGTGCCGTGTTGGGCCGAGAAGGTATTTTTGATAATCAATTAGTCGTGAGGTTGTAGTAGATGGATAAGCTTTCCTTAGATAAAAGCAAAATTAAAATCGTCTTATTAGAGGGTGTGCATTTAAATGCTTTAGAGGTTTTAAAATCCAAAGGCTACTCGAATATTGACTATCACAAGAAAGCCCTAGAGGGTCAGGAGCTCATTAAGGCGGTATCAGATGCGCATTTTGTCGGTATTCGTTCACGCACCCAATTGACCGACGAGGTTTTAGAGCAAGCGAAGAAGCTGATTGGTATCGCTTGCTTTTGTATCGGCACTAATCAAGTTGACCTTGAGAGCGCAGCACGTCGTGGTATTCCGGTGTTTAATGCGCCTTTTTCGAATACTCGTTCGGTCGCTGAGCTGGTATTAGGCGAGATGATTCTGTTGATGCGTCGGATTCCCCTAGCGAATGCCATGGTGCATCGCGGTGAGTGGATGAAATCAGCCGAAGGTAGTCATGAGGTGCGCGGTAAGAATTTAGGGATTGTTGGCTACGGTCATATTGGTACGCAGGTCAGTGTCTTGGCTGAAGGTCTTGGCATGAATGTGTATTTCTATGATATTGAGGCTAAATTACCTTTGGGTAATGCCACAGCTTGCGGCAGCTTAGAAGAGCTTTTGCAGATCAGTGATATGGTGACTTTGCATATCCCTGAAGATGAAACCACTAAGGATATGATTGGGTCAAAAGAGTTAGCCTTAATGAAACGCGGCTCGCACTTAATTAATGCCTCACGTGGCACTGTGGTGGTGATTGATGACTTGGCTGCAGCTTTAAGCAGTGAGCATATTGCGGGTGCCGCGATTGATGTGTTTCCGGTTGAGCCTAAGTCGAATCAAGAGGAGTTTGTCTCACCGCTACGTCAATTTGATAATGTGATTCTTACCCCGCATATTGGTGGCTCGACCACTGAAGCGCAAGCGAACATTGGTATCGAAGTGGCCAATAAAATAGTGAAGTACTCGGATAATGGATCGACGGTTTCAGCGGTGAATTTCCCTGAAGTTAGCTTGCCTGAGAATCGCAATACCAGCCGCTTTTTACATATTCACCGTAATAAACCAGGGGTTATGTCAAGCTTAAACCAAGTGTTTATGCAAGATGGCGTGAATATTCTCGGACAGTACTTACAAACCGTGGGTGATGTGGGTTATGTGGTGATTGATGTGGAGAAGAGCCCGCAAATCAATGCACTACTGCCTCAGCTGAAAGCCATCGATGGTACGATTCGTGCGCGCATCTTATATTGATGCCTCGAATTCGCTGAGGTCATGACCTAATAATAGACATCTTAACAATAGATAGAGCGATTAGCCTAAAGCCTTTTAAATGCTTTAGGCTAAATTTTTGTGCTAGTGCATATGAGCGCACGAGTATAACTGCAATATCATCTCTGAACCTAGGCGCATTGAGGGTGTGAGTAGGACAATCAATTATCCGCTGTGGCTAAAGGTTTATAATGGCGAAATAGTCATTCACTTTCACTAATCTTACGGAGTATTTTTTCATGACACAATCTATACGTATCGGTATTGTCGGCTACGGTAATCTTGGCCGCGGTGTTGAAACGGCTATCGCGAAGAATTCTGATATGACGCTTATTGGTGTATTTACACGTCGTGATCCTGACAGCGTGGAGACCTTGAGTGCTACGACACCAGTATTCTCAATGAGCCAGCTTAGTGAGTTTCAAGATACGGTCGATGTCATGATCCTGTGCGGTGGTTCCAAAGATGATTTGCCACAGCAGACACCAGAACTCGCGAAGATGTTTAATACTGTTGATAGCTTTGATACACATGCACGGATACCTGAGTTTTATGCAGCGGTTGATGCCCAGGCAAGCGCGCATCAGACAACGGCTCTAATTAGTGCAGGTTGGGATCCAGGAATGTTTTCCATTAATCGTCTATTCGGTGAGGCTTTATTACCTGATGGTGAGACTTACACGTTCTGGGGCAAGGGTTTGAGCCAAGGTCATTCAGATGCAGTGCGTCGTGTCGAAGGCGTGAAGGCAGGGGTGCAATATACCATTCCTTCGCCTGAGGCGATTGAGCAAGTCCGTAGCGGTTCGCGTCCTAGCTTAACAACCCGTCAGAAACATACGCGTGAGTGCTTTGTGGTGCTTAAAGAAGGTGCTAGCCAAGAGCAGGTTGAACAAACCATTAAGAGCATGCCTGATTACTTCGCAGATTACGATACCACGGTTAATTTTATTGATGAGGTGACACTGGCTAAAGAACATAATGCTATGCCACATGGTGGCTTTGTGATTCGTAGTGGCAACACGAGCGACGCGCATACGCAAGTGATTGAATATTCTTTACAATTAAATGATAATCCAGGCTTTACGTCGAGCGTCTTAGTGGCTTATGCACGTGCGGTGTATCGCTTAAATCAACAGGGACAGTATGGAGCCAAAACGGTATTTGATGTGGCACCAGGCTTACTCTCGCCGAAGTCACCTGAGCAATTACGCAAAGAATTACTGTAATTATGTTCTCGTAATGCGTTTTGCCTTACCAGGGGGATAAAAAAGCGAGCTTAGCATTAAGCTTGTCGACTCCCTAAAAGACCTCGTTTTACGGCACAGAGCCAATAAATAAGGCTGAACTCTGCATATTAATGCAGGCTTCAGCCTTATTTTTTTCTAGTACGGAGAGTGAGTTTAGCACTACAGGGGTAAAGCGGTATTGCATCCTGCCTCTAGGGGTATAGGAATGATGCAGCATACTAAAGTAAGTTGCTAGTCAAGGAAATTAGGGAATTTACTAGGTCGCTCAGGAAATTAACGCGTGATAGTAGCAAATATGCCATAGAGTAAGTAATAACAAGCCTTTACGGTATTTTTTAGAATATCTTTTGTTTTGCTGAATAGGGTCGTAAGTAAAATTGAATATTCGGAAATTTTCGGGAACTATATGATTTATCAATAGAAATTTAATTGAGTTCACATAGTATTCAAAGAATTAGGAGACACACGTGCAACAAGCGGTAATTATTGATGCCATTCGCAGTCCGATTGGG
>CAZIKJ010000489.1:0-3052 GCA_964539685.1 uncultured Pelistega sp. | reverse complement strand
ATGGGCACAAAATCACCCTATTCCTTGAGGAGACGGGGCTTGACTACCGCATTCACACGATTAATATTTCCAAGGATGAGCAGTTTGCCCCTGAGTTTTTAAAGATTGCACCGAACAATCGTATTCCTGCGATTGTTGACCAAGCACCGATGGATGGCGGTGAGCCGATTGCTATTTTCGAATCAGGCGCCATCCTACAGTATCTTGCTGAGAAGACCGGTAAATTCCTCTCAAGCGATTTACGCACTCGCACAGCAACCATGCAATGGCTATTTTGGCAGATGGGTGGCTTAGGGCCGATGGCAGGACAGAATCACCACTTTAATATCTATGCACCAGTTAAATTGCCCTATGCGCAAGAGCGTTATATCAAAGAAACCGCTCGTCTTTATGGTGTCATGGACAAGCAATTAGCGACACAAGACTATTTAACGGGTGAGTATTCAATTGCTGATATGGCTTGCTATCCATGGATCCATTCACACGAACGCCAAAGTCAGAATCTTGACGACTTCCCGAATCTTAAGCGTTGGTTTGAGGCCATCTCAGATCGTCCTGCCACGCAACGTGCTTATGCGCTAGCCGAGAAATATCCGCGTTAAGTCGCAGGCCGCCTTAAGTTACCGGCCTTAAGTTACCGGCCTTAAGCTGCCTGACTTAAGACAGATGACGTCAATGGCTCGGCAGCGTTAAGAACAGAGTAATCTGGACTTATCGTTGCCGCCCCCTTAAACCAGTCTAATTGATGATGCAGTTGTACCACTTCCCCAATCACCATCAAGGCGGGCTTAGGGGCATCCAATGCCAAGTCCGCTAACTGATTTAAGCGTCCAATTCGTATCTCTTGGTCCTCACAAGTACCATTCGAAATAATCGCTACAGGCGTATCTTCAGCACGACCATGTGCAATAAGCTGTTCTTGAATATGAGAGGATTTTAAGCTGCCCATATAAATCACTAAGGTCTGCTTTGAGCGGGCAAGGGTTGGCCACTCTAGCTCATCCTCATCGCGTTGACCATGCCCTGTAATAAATAGTGCTGTCTGCGCATAATCACGATGCGTTAGAGGAATCCCGGCATACGCAGTGGCACCCAGAGCCGCTGTTACCGCAGGAATGACTTTATACGCAATCCCCGCCTGCACCAACTCCTGCGCTTCCTCACCACCACGCCCAAAGACAAAGGGGTCACCTCCCTTAAGACGTACTACACGCTTACCTTGGCTCGCAAGCTCAATCATTAATTGATTAGTTCGCTCTTGAATCACTTGGTGCGCACCGGCACGCTTACCCACGCAGATCTTATCTGCATCACGTCGCACGAGGTCTAAGACAGCATCGGAGACTAAGGCATCATATAAAACCACATCAGCCGCTTGCATGGCTTGCAAAGCCTTTAAGCTTAAAAGACCTGCATCACCAGGACCCGCTCCTACCAAGATGACTTCGCCTTTTTGCAGTGGGGTATGCGCGCTTAAGCTTTCTAGTAAAAAGTCGGCAGCGCCTTTTTCATCACCGCGCTCCACTAAATCAGCGAAAGTGCCTGTGAACAAGCCTTCCCAGAAACGACGACGCTCGGTTAACGTCGCTAAAGACTGTTTCACTTTCGTGCGCCATTGTCCCGCCAAACTGGCAACGCGACCCATATGTTGTGGCAAAAGCGCTTCGATTTTCTCACGCCATAAGCGTGCCAAGACTGGCGCTTGACCACCACTTGAAATAGCAATTTGGAGGGGCGCGCGATCTATCACTGCCGGCACAATATAGGAACACAATGCAGGATTATCAACGACATTACAGAGCTTGGCTTGGGCCTGGGCCGCCTCAAACACTTGTCGATTCAAAACCTCATCATCGGTTGCCGCCACCACTAAGAATTTGCCCGCTAATTGCTCTGGCTGAAATTGTGTGGCTACATGGATGACGACACCTTGCTTTAACCAATCTTGGAACATCACGGATAATTGCGCAGCTACCACACACACTTGCGCACCAGCACGCAGCAAAGCCTGAGCCTTGCGTTCGGCGACATGACCCGCTCCAACTAATAACACTGGACGCTGCTGTAAATCAGCAAATAAAGCAAAGTGATTCATAACTAATAGATATAAAAAACGAATTTCTTATTCTACGAGAATATGAAGACTGGGGTTACAACGCTTTTTTCTATCCTTACTACTCAAAGTAATAAGGTTCATGTGCCTCAATCTTATAAGAATTTGTAATATAAAAAGAAAAAACTAATCGTTCCGAGAATTAAAGACGCTTGTTATGATGGCCCTTACCTTAATCCTAGAATCGGTCTTACCTTGACTTTGAACGAGGTCTACTTAAGCCTACTAAGACCTTGTGCAGACCCTATAGAGGCCTAGAACTACTATAGCTAATTTTAAAAGCAGCAACTTTAACGATAGAAGCACCCATATGTTTAAACCTGAACTCTGGCAAAAACCAGTTCCTAGCGCCCAAGACTTGCTTGAAGTCGATGCTCTGCGTCTTGAATTAGAGCGGCGCTTAAGCGCAATTGCAGAACAATTTCCTGATACCAAATTCGCCTCGAGTTTAGCCATTGAGGATATGCTGATTACCGATGTGATTGCACGCTTGGCCTTGCCGATTCAGGTTTTTACCTTAGACACAGGCAAGTTAAATCAGGAGACCTTGGATTTAATTCCTCAGCTCCAACAACATTACCCAAACTTACGCTTGCAAATTTATCAGCCTCAAGCGCAAGTCGCACTCGATTTTGAAGCTGAACATGGCTCCGACGCCATGTATAAGAGTTTAGAACTGCGTCGTGAGTGCTGCCATATTCGCAAGATTGAGCCCTTGAATCGTGCTCTACATAATGCACCTGCTTGGATTAGTGGGCAGCGTCGTGAACAATCCGCCACTCGTACTGAATTGAACTATCAAGAGCAAGATCACGCACGCGAAATCGCTAAATTCAATCCCTTATACGATTGGACTGAGCGTCAAGTTTGGGCCTATGCACTCAATCAAGATCTACCCATTAATAATTTATACGAACACGGCTATCCCAGCATTGGTTG
>CAZIKJ010000488.1:0-2189 GCA_964539685.1 uncultured Pelistega sp. | reverse complement strand
CGACCGAGCCCATGGGGAAGATATCGATAATACTGCCGCGTACGCTAAACTCACCTGATGCCGTGACTTGCGATACATGGTTGTAGTTCGCCAGAATCAGTTGATCGCGCAGGGCTTGCTCATTCAAGCGTTCGCCTTTTTTAAAGGAAAAGGTGTAAGCCGCCAGGAATGAGGGCGGTGTTAGGCGATACAGCGCCGTGGTCAAGGGGACAAATAAAATATCCACTTGTGATTGGCTGAGACGGTGCAAGGTCTCTAGGCGCTCTGAGATCAGGTCCTGGTGTGGTGAGAAGCTATCGTAGGGTAGGGTTTCCCAATCGGGGAATAAGCTAATGCGTAGTTCTTTATCAAACAGCCGGGTCTCATTACGTAGGCGACGAGCTTCGAGTGGATCGGCGCAGATGACCACTAAGCTCTGCTGGCTTGCCCGCGCTAATTGACAGATCCACCAGGCATCACCAGAAACTGCAGGTCTGGCCGTGGTGAACTTATGGCCGACTTTCAGGGATTTGAGGGTGTGTTGGATGGAGTGCAATGATTGGGGCGCGAGAAGACTAGTGTTCACAACGGAGCTACTGGAGAAATAAACAATAGGCTATTTTAAAACATTGTGGCCTAGATTAGTGACTTACGTTATGATTAAGACTTCCATAATCTTGAATGCCTTATTGAAATTCATAGTCGCGGTTGAGCTTTATGGGCTTGTATTCATTAGTAAGCCTTAGTTGACTGTCTTATGATCTGTGCATTCATTGCCTTTATTTAAGTTTGTGCGTATGAGTTTTAAATTAGTTGCCCTTATTCCTGCGGGTGGAGTGGGTGAGCGTGCCCAGCATACGGTGCAGGGTCAAGCTGTGCCTAAGCAATATCGCCAGATTAATCAAGCTTCTATGCTGATGCATAGTGTGCGTGCTTTATTGGCGGATCCTCGTGTGGAGCATGTGTATATTGGTGTAGCGGCTACGGACGACTGGATTGAGCGTGAGGATTTCTCGGTATTAGCGGGGCGTGTGACGATCTTGTCTTGTGGTGGTGAGACACGTGCCTTAACGGTCTTGAATACTTTACGTGCGGCTGAGCTTGGAGATGAGGCTTGGGTTTTGGTGCACGATGCGGCGCGCCCTGGCCTGCCACGAGAAGCGTTGAGTGAGTTGATTACGGTCTGCTTGCAGCAGCAACAGGGTGGGCTATTGGCCTTGCCTGTGGGGGATACCGTGAAGCGTGCGCAGGTGCGGGTGGCGTCAAGTGAACCAATGGCCGAGGCAACCAGCGCGCAGATGGCAGCAGAGCCTGGAGCGTCTGAGAATGCCGTGGTGAGTGTGCATAATCAAGATGAGATAATCAACAAAGCAATTGTATCCGTACAAGAGACGGTCTCTCGTGAGGGGCTGTGGCTTGCGCAGACGCCGCAATTTTTTAAAGCGCATGAATTGTGCGATGCATTGGCGCAGGCTTTAGCCCAAGGAGCAGAGATTACCGATGAAGCAAGCGCGATGGAATTTATTGGGCAACACCCCTTATTAATTACGGGGCATTGGCGTAACTTAAAGGTTACTTGGTTAAGTGATTTTGATTTAGTGGAGCAATTTTTATGAGAAATATGTTTCGTGTAGGGCAAGGATTTGATGTTCATGCCTTAGTTGAAGGGCGTCCACTGATTCTTGGTGGGGTAACGATTCCGCATACGCATGGCCTACAAGGTCACTCCGATGCGGATGCTTTGCTACATGCGATTACCGATGCGATTCTGGGTGCGGCGGGCATGGGTGATATTGGTCGTCATTTCCCCGATACCGATCCGCAGTATAAGGGGGCGAATAGCCGTGTTCTGTTGCGAGCCGCTTATGCTAAGGTGAATTTAGCGGGTTGGAGTGTGATTAATGTGGATGCGACAATTCATGCACAAGCACCAAAAATCATGCCGTGTGCTGAACAGATGGTGAATAATATTGCCGATGATTTGAAAGTCACCGCCGATTGCGTGAATGTGAAGGGTAAAACCAATGAGCATCTTGGCTATCTAGGCCGCAAAGAAGGTATCGCAGCGACGGTAGTGGTGCTACTCGCACGTGATGAATAAGTGAGTGAAGTCATGCTTCAAGGCGTAAGCGCGCAATCAATCCCTACTTGTCTCATATCACGCTTAAAATAATAGCAAAAAAACCTCGCCCGAGGGCGAGGTATAAAAA
>CAZIKJ010000487.1:0-1565 GCA_964539685.1 uncultured Pelistega sp. | reverse complement strand
CTGCGCTAGTATCACAGGTGCATGGGTAGCGATGGCAGATGCGGTGAGTAAGTTATTAGCTGAGGGTAAGTTGACGGAGAACCCTCTCAAAGATCGTGTGGCCGCGATTTCTGTTGGTATGTACAAAGGTATGCCAGTCTTAGATTTAGACTACGCTGAAGATGCTAACTGTGATGCTGATATGAATATTGTAATGACGGGCTCAGGGCAATTTGTCGAATTACAAGGTACAGCAGAAGGTCAGACCTTTAGTCGTACGGATCTTGATGCGTTAATGCGCTTGGCGGAAAAAGGTATCGTTGAGTTATTACGTGCACAGCAAGTGGCATGGCCGCAGGTAGCCATCTAGGTGCAGCATGGATAAAATTGTATTAGCGTCAAACAACCAGGGTAAGTTAGCTGAATTCCAAGCGCTTTTTCAACCCTTAGGTATTCAGTTAATTAATCAAGGTAGCTTAGGCATTACTGAGGCAGAAGAGCCGCACCATACCTTTGTCGAGAATGCACTGGTGAAGGCGCGCCATGCTAGTGCGGCTTCGGGTTTGCCTGCTTTAGCCGATGACTCTGGCCTGGTAGTACCTGCTTTGAGTGGTGCACCTGGCGTCTTATCGGCACGTTATGCCAGTATTTCTGGCGGTGAGAAATCAGATGCTGCGAATAATCGTTACCTTGTGCAGCAGCTACACGATATACAAGATCGCAGCGCTTTTTATGTAGCTTGCTTGGTTTTTGTGCGTCATGCCCAAGATCCTTGCCCGATTGTGGCACAAGCATTTTGGCATGGTGAAATAGTGGCTGAGCCACGTGGTGAGAATGGCTTTGGCTATGATCCTCACTTCTATTTACCCGATTTAGGCTGCACGGCAGCTCAGATGGATAAGACGCATAAAAATAGCGTAAGTCACCGCGCTATGGCCCTCAAAAAACTGATGCTAGAACTCAAAGAATATGCTTAAAACTACTTCCCCTGTGATTCGTCTCGAGCAGGGTTTGCCACCGCTCTCTGTATATATTCATGTGCCTTGGTGCGTGCGTAAGTGCCCTTATTGTGATTTCAATTCGCATGCTTTGAAGGGTGAGTTGCCTGAGGCTGAGTATTTGCAAGCCTTAGAAATGGATCTGGTAGCGACCTTGCCACAGATTTGGGGACGACCGATTCATACCGTTTTTATCGGTGGTGGTACACCAAGTCTCTTATCTGCCCAAGCGATGGAACGTATCATGGGGATGCTGCGTCAGCTCCTGAATATTGCTCCTGATACCGAGGTGACGCTCGAAGCGAATCCAGGTACGGTTGAGGCGCAACGCTTTAAAGACTTTGCTAGCGTGGGGATTAATCGGATCTCTTTAGGTGTGCAGAGTTTTCATGATGGCGCCCTACAGCGCTTAGGTCGTATTCATGATAGTGAGCAAGCTCGACGTGCCATTGAAATGGCACAAGACGCGGTAAAGCGTGTCAATATTGACTTGATGTATGCTTTGCCAGCACAGACCTTGGAGGATTGCACACAGGACATTCAGTCAGCTCTGGCTTTTGGCACAGAACATTTGTCTTTATATAACTT
>CAZIKJ010000486.1:0-3082 GCA_964539685.1 uncultured Pelistega sp. | reverse complement strand
GGCATCAAGCGTGCTCATAACTGAGCTACTTTAAGAAAAATAAGGATTTTTAAATCGCCGAATTCCCATAGAGTTCTTTATGCACTCGTATGGCTTTTTGCTGTAAGCTATACAGTACCTTCAAATTAATATCATCGGGTGTTTCTCGGATTAACTTAAGCATTAACTCTGCCGTCGCTAAAGCATCAGCGGCGGCATTATGCCGACTCATATTGCGAATATCAAATAGGCTAGTCCAATGATCGAGTGTCTTATGCGTGCGCGCATAGTCGGGGTAAATAATAGGGGCGATGAATGCCGCATCTAACCACGTATGGGAGGCAATACTGACGCCAAGGTATTTCTTTAATGCCTTATCAATCATCGGAAGATCAAAGCCCACATGATAGGCAAGAATCACATCCTTACGAATATATTCTAAGAAGCGTAATAGGGCTTCAACGGGATCTAGACCATTCTCTTGCGCGCTTTTGCCAATGCCATGAACCAGGATATTTTCTTTGGAGCTGATTGAGGCTTGTTTGAGAATCACTTCAAAGCTCTCATGCAGTTGTATTCGACCATTGACAATCGTGCTTGCTCCAATGGCAATTAATTGATCGCGGCGTAAGCTAAAGCCACTGGTTTCCACATCAATCACGAGGATGCGAATCTGGTCCAACTCACGCTGTAAATCAGGAGCTGGCAAGGACTTCCAGCGCTGTAAGCGCCATGCTTGATCGACTTCTAATACGGGGGGGCGACTAAAGAGATGATACCATGCCATAGGAGTCTCTTTATAAACGATACTTCAAGGCTAAACTACTCTGCAGGTTACGAATCACCCTGAAGGCCTCACGCAGCACTCGCTTCTTGAGGGTATCAAGTTCTGAAGGTTTAATCTCATTACTTAAGGGCTGATTATTGCGTGACTGCTTAAAGTGGTGTTGCATACGCAGCAACTGAATAAATAAGAATGTTTCGATGCAGCCATTAATTTCGGCTTCTTTCAGGCCAAATATCGGCCCTGCTTCTTCAAAGCGCTGCACGGTATTGCTGGTTTCTACGCCTGCTTGTAAAGCCATAATCCGTGCGGCATCGACCAGGAGAGCGGCACCATTGATCTTTAGGTCAATAGCATCATTCGCATTGGTGGAGAAGTCACGGAATACGCCAAGTGGTGGGCGGTTATTTAGGGCATTCTGAGTGAGAAAGCGCAAGAAGATTTTTTCACTTGAGGTTAAGTCTACAAGCCACTTCTTCAGAGCCTCGGTCAAGCTAAGATTACCTGTAATCCCCCGAAAATCAAAGAAAATCGTGCTGTTAAGAAGGGCGTGTGGGTCTGGTTCTGCCACCCAGCGGCTAAAGTGACGACGCCATTCGGTATCGCTTAAGCACCATTGCGGGTTCATCGCCATGATATTGCCACGGCACAAGGGGATGCCGAGCTTATCTAAATCGTGGTTGACATCATGGGCAAACTTTAAGAGATGTTGGCGATCTGTATCTCGGTTCGGACTGTCTTTGAAAATAATCCCATTGTCTTGATCGGTATACAGGAGTTGCTCAAGACGTCCCTCAGAGCCCATGGCCATCCAGGCGAAATCGATTGCTTGGACAGCGGGGTGCTTGACTGAGTTCAGCTCAATTAATCGAATTAAGATTAAATCATTTAAGGTCGCGATAATGCTAGTCAATTGGCGTATGGCGACGCCTTGTGACATCATGTTTTCACTGAGCGCATCAATTTGTTTAATGCAGGCCTTAAGCTCATCCAGGTTCTTCGCTGCATGAATTTCAGCACTGAGTTGACGCAAACCAATACGCTGCAAGGAGAACAGGTCTTTCTCAGAAACCACGCCGACCAAGGTCTTATCTTGCGGATCAATCAGCAAGATGTGGCGGAAACCATGACGTGCCATGAGTAAGGCGGCTTCATACGCCAGATCGTGACGCGATAAGGTCACAGGGTTGGCGGTCATTAAGTCCTGAATAGGCGTGCTTAAGGGTCTCTGGGCGATACTCACGCGGCGCAAGACATCGTGTAAGGTGAAGATACCAATTGGTTGATATGCTGGGTTCACCACCACCATGGAGCCAATACCTGTCTTGTCCATGGTATCCAGAACCTCACTAATTGGGGTATCTGGTGGACAGGAATAAGGTTTGCGACGTATTAATTCGCCTAAAGGTAATGATAGGGTCTGTTGCTCGGTACTGGAGCGAACGTATTGTCCCTGAATAATCCGCTTAGACTCTTCTAAGAGAAGGGCTAGACGCGCTTCACAGTAATCACGAAATACACTGGATTGTTGATGCAGCGCGTAAAATGACTTGGCGGGTATCTGGTAGACGAAGGTATCTGTAATCGCAACGAACTGACTACCATTGGGTTTATGTGAGAGCAGGGGGCCAAAAGGGAAACCTTCACCTTCTTCAAATTCAAATGCATTCTTGTGAAATTCGGAATCTTTCGCTTCACGCTGACTTTCGACGAGTCCTTGTTTGACGATATAAAAGAAGGACGGAGGGTCATTAAGGTCATTATCAAGAATAATTTCCCCTGCCGAAAAATAATTAATTTCACACTCTGATACTAAAAGTTCTAAGTCCTCGGCGGGCATCTTCTGGAAGGGAATAAATTGCTTTAAGTGTTCGATTGTGGACTTAATGATTTCCATGCGATTCCCTGAGGCAAATAATTGTAGAGATACTACAAATTGTGGAGAGGCTCAAATTGTAGAGATATGCATATACTAGTCGATAAAGTCCCTACTGCCCACTGGGATAATTACCGAGCTGATGAAACGTTGTCTAGCCTGGCGTTTAGGGGTGATGATTTAGCAATAAGCTTGTCAATGGATGGCTTTGAAAATGTGTTTGGGACTGATTTATCTATTTTTAGTCGTTAAGTAAGTACGTGTAGTTAAGTGCGTGTAGTTAAGATCATATTGTTAGCTTGCTCAGTCGATGAGTCTAAGGGCTGTATATATCCTTTTGATTGAATAAAACATTGACTTATTACCTCATATTATGAATAGAAAAAATTCCTTTTAACTTGATTTAAAACAAAATTTGAAATTACTTTAAACGAGCGTTTGTA
>CAZIKJ010000485.1:0-4063 GCA_964539685.1 uncultured Pelistega sp. | reverse complement strand
GCTATGGGGGATTGTCTCGGGCTTTGCTTTTGCCGCCTTAGCGGTAAGCAACCGTACCTATGGCAAGACCTTGGACTCTATCCAAGTCGCCTTTTGGCAAAATCTAGTGGTAGCGCTAATTACCTTACCGTTTTTAAGCCTTATTGAACTCCGCATGAGCCCAAGTGATTGGTTCTGGCTCGCCATCTTAGGCACGGCTAGCACCGCTTTTGCGCACTTTTTGTTTGTCACCAGTCTACAATATGTGAACGCTCGCACAGCGGGATTAATTATTGCCTTAGAGCCAGTTTATGCCATCTTAGTGGCTTGGCCCTTATTTGGTGAAGTCCCCACCTTGAAGATTATCATTGGTGGTCTCCTTATCATCGGCGCTGCTGTGTTCCCTAATCCTAAATCTCATTAGAACATCACTGTGTTAAGAATTACCTCTGTTAATGTTAACGGTATTCGCTCTGCCGCTAAAAAGGGCTTTTTTAATTGGCTTGATGCCCATCAAGCGGATATTGTTTGCTTGCAAGAAATTAAGATCAGCGAACCTGACTTAAGCCAAGAACTGCGCCAGCCACTCAACTATCACGGCTACTTTAATCATGCCGAGAAGAAGGGTTATAGCGGTGTAGGCATCTATACCAAACAAGCTGTGGATTGCTTATCAGGCATGTCTTGCGATGAGTTTGACCGAGAGGGTCGCTTAATTCGTGCAGATTATCCTAATCTCACCGTGGTCAGCGCCTACCTGCCCTCGGGCTCTAGTAGCCCAGAACGCCAGGAAGCAAAATTCCGCTTTTTAGATAGGTTCGGCCCTTGGATTGATGCCATGATGACCGAGCACCGCGAGACAGGACGTGAGTTTATTATTTGTGGCGACTGGAATATTGCCCACAAAGAAATCGATCTGAAAAACTGGAAAGGCAATTTAAAAAACTCAGGTTTCACCCCAGAAGAGCGCGCGTGGATGACGCATTTGTTCGAGCAACGCGGCTTTGTGGATGTGTTTCGTGAACTCAATCAAGAGCCTGATCAATATACCTGGTGGAGCAATCGCGGCCAAGCTTGGGCCAAGAACGTAGGCTGGCGTATTGATTATCATATTGCGACACCAGGCATTGCAGCCAAAGCGCGCCAGGTATCTATTTATAAGGATGAGCGCTTCTCAGACCATGCCCCACTCACGGTAGATTATGAGGTGAGTTTAGAGGGCTTTTAGTCTTTGAGCTTGGGCTTACTCTTTGAGCTTGGGCTTGGTCTTATTACTCTTTGAGCTTGGGCTTGGTGTGATCATGCCTCCACTCAGCCACTTTAGGCTGGAGTAGACTTAGTCTCTGCCTCAATGATTGGCTCTGGTTCAAGCGCGATAATATCGCGCCTACGCCACCAGAGTAAGATAAGACCTGGCACCGCATTAAACATCGTAATCACAAAGAACTGTGCCCAGCCAAACTGCTGCACCAAGACTGGGGTAATCGGCCCCGCCATAAATACCCTCCCCACCGACGATAAGGCCGATAATAAGGCAAATTGCGTCGCGGTAAAGCGTTGATTACTTAAGGCCATCAATAAGGCGACAAAAGCGGCCGTGCCTAAGCCACCGCAGATATTTTCAAAGCCCACCGCTGCTGCCATAATCGCAATATTTTGCGGAAACAAGGCCACTACAGCATACGCAAGATTAGAGACAGCTTGCAAAATACCAAATAACATTAAGGCACGATAGAGACCAAGCTTAGTCATTACTGAGCCACCGATCAAGGCACCAATAATCGTTGCAACCACGGCTAGGATTTTATTCACTTGTCCGACCACGTCAGCACCAAACCCTGCACCACGAATCAGGAATGTCGTCGATAAAGCTCCCGCAAAGGCATCACCCAATTTATACAGGACGATTAACAAGAGGATCATCCAGGCACCCTTGCGTGAGAAAAACTCTTGGAACGGTAAGGTGAAGGCTTCGTAGACTGTGCGGGGTTTTTGTTGCTGGCTATTCTCTGGCTCTGGCGCTAATACGGTCAAGAAGGCCGCGACGAACATTAAGCCACCCATTAAAAGATAGACCTGATTCCAACCTAACCAGCGCTCAGCCATCCATAAGGCCAAGCCACCTGAGACAATCATACCGATACGATAGCCTAGCGTGCGAATTGCCGCACCAGCTGCCCGCTCCTCTTGCCGCAGCACCTCAGCACTATACGCATCGAAGGCAATATCCTGACTCGCCGATAAGAAGGCGACAAGTGTCGCTACCAACGCTAAATAAAATAAATACTGTGAGGGATTAAGTAGACCCATGCCGCAAATTGCTAAACCTAAAGCAATCTGCGAAATAAACATCCAACCACGGCGTTGCCCCAGAAACGGTGGCGCATAGCGATCTAAAAACGGCGCCCATAAAAACTTGAAGGTATAGGCCGCACCCACTAAAGTGAGAAAACCAATTTCTTGTAAGGAGACATTTTCCACAGTCGCCCAGGCTTGCAAGGTACCACCTGTTAAGGAGAGCGGCAGACCACTCGCCAAGCCCAGCAGCAACAAGGGATACACTCGACGACTAAGATAGGGCTGAATATAATTAAACAAGCGTTGGTATTCCTTAAAAATGACCTAAGCAATTAGCTATAGCAATCTAGCAAAGACACCCTCGAAACAAGTGACTGCGATGAGTCCAGACAATTCGCCTTTACTATAGCAACACAGCAAAGCCTCTTCGACGAGCTAAGCCACCGCACTTGACTGAAAATGGTAAACCGCCAGAGTACTACGCCAACCTGGTAGAAAATTAACTTCATTACCTTCGTTGAACGTTGCACGCGCAAGAATTTTCAGACCTAATTTCTGCGCTAACTTCTCAAAATCTTTCAGCGTACATAAATGAATATTCGGCGTGTTATACCACTCATAGGGCATCTGACCTGTCACAGGCATCTTACCACGCAATATCGACCAACCATGCGGCCAATAACCAAAGTTTGGAAAGGACACTATGCCATAGCGAGACACCCGAGCCATCTCACGTAGGATATGCTCCGTATTATGCATAGATTGCAGGGTTTGTGATAAGACCACGGTATCGAACTGCTGTGGCTCAAATAGCGCTAAACCTTCTTCAAGGTTCTGCTGAATCACATTCACACCCTTATCAATACAGCGAATCACATGCTCATCAACCAACTCAACCCCAAGCACACGGCAATTCTTCTTGTCTTGCAAGTGCTCTAATAGCACCCCATCACCACAACCTAAATCCAGCACGGTACTTGAGGGCTCAATCCAACTGGCAATTTTAAGTAAGTCGGGGCGCACCTTACCTTGGTTCGGCGTCGTTTCGTACTGACTCATACGGCCTCCTTCAGTAAGTTTAAGTTTTTAGCAATTTGTTTATAGTAACCGCGCACCACTGCATGATAACGCGCATCATCTAATAAGAAGGCATCGTGTCCATGCGGTGCATCAATCTCCGCATAGGAGACACTATGCTTGCAATCTAATAGGCCCTTCACCAACTCGCGTGAACGACTCACTGGGAAGCGCCAATCCGTAGAAAAAGAGACCACCAGAAAATTCGCTTGCGCTTGTGCTAACGCCGCATTTAAATCACCACCAAATCGGCGAGCAGGGTCAAAATAGTCCAAAGCGCGAGTAATTAATAAATAGGTGGTCGCATCAAAATAGGTTGAGAACTTCGCCCCTTGATAACGTAGATACGACTCGACTTCGAACTCGACATCGTAGCCATACTTATAACGTCCGTCTTCATGCGGGTCTCGTTGTGAGCGACCAAACTTCTCGGCCATATCATCATCAGAGAGATAGGTAATATGCCCGATCATACGCGCCACTGAAAGGCCATGTCGCGGCACTACACCATGCTCATAATAATTACCATTATGAAATTCAGGGTCGGTAATAATTGCGCGACGAGCCACCTCATTAAAAGCTATGTTCTGTGCTGATAAATTCGTCGTGCTAGCAATCACCACACAATTGGCCACCCGCTCTGGCCATTGAATCGCCCAACTTAAAGCTTGCATACCGCCTAAAGAACCACCCATCACCGCGGCAAATC
>CAZIKJ010000484.1:0-1599 GCA_964539685.1 uncultured Pelistega sp. | reverse complement strand
TCTCAAAACCTCAAAGCTTGCGTGAGTAAACACTTGATCGATTAGCTGAAACCTGATCTATGTGAAGTTTAGTAAAGCCTTAAAAGTTCAGATTAAATTGTCGCTTTAAGTACAGTTATAATGTGATTAATTTGGTAAATCTATACAATAGTTGGATATAAGCTTATAAAGCTTGTTTCTTATATTTTTTTCTCACATAAAGCGAACAATATGCGTAGTAATGTAACTATAATTTTTAGTCAAAATGAGCAGCTTGTTTACGATAGCGTAATCCCTGCCGAGAACGTCAATCCTGAAGAAGCACGCAAATGGTTAATTGACAAATGGACCGAACTAGAATGCGAACCCATCCGCCAAAGCGGTAAGGTCCTCCTACTTGACCGTATCCTAGGAATCGCGGATCAGATTGGTTATAACTGGATGAATGATCATCCTGAAAGATCAGCTGAGTTTGCTCAGATGTGCTCAATTGCTTTAGACTCAGAGATCGTTAAAATCGATCTTCCTGGTGGTTCTATCACATCGGCCTAATTGTTGCCCCTATACAACTGAATTCACATTTTCCAAGCTTAAGGCTTAATTTTTCTTAAAAACTCAAAGAAAACTTAACCTTAAGCTTAATTTACGTTAAAATTTCGGATTCAATCTTGGACACGTTGCTCGTCATATATTGATGTGAGCTGGCGACCCGTTATACCTTTAAGGAAAAATCAAATGAAAGAAGGCATTCACCCAGAATACCGCGACGTTGTGTTTCTAGACCAACAAACAGGCAACAACTTCATTATTCGCTCTACAGTGAATACCCGCGAAACAACAGAAATCGACGGTAAAACATACCCATTGTTTAAATGTGACGTGACATCTGAGTCTCATCCTTTCTACACTGGTGCACAAACACGTATCGTTGAAACTGGCCGCGTTGAGAAATTCCGTGCCCGTTTTGCGCGTACTACTGGTGCTATCAAGAAGTAAATCAATTCCTGTGGCACAATCACCGTGCCAGCGCAATTGAGCAAAGAGAAAGCAGTCTTTATCATGTAAAGGCTGCTTTTTTGTGCTTTAATACTAGCTTGATACATTAAAGCGAGCTTGTACTATACGGCACGCTTAATGCATTAACACTAGCATGCCACTATAATTGCTAGCTTAATACATTCAAAGACCTTTTACCTATTCATTTGCCGTGCCTCTGAGTCAAACCAAAACGCCTGCTCGCTTAACCGAGCCCGCCACCCGTAAATTGCCGCGTAATATTTTATTTTGGCTAATGTCTGCCTATATCTTGGCTGGACTGTTTTGGCGTGACCCATGGAAAACTGATGACATTACAGGTTTAGCAACCATGCTAAGCCTCTTAGAGCAGCCAAGCACTTGGTTAACGACCCATGTTGGCAGTATGCCACTCACACAAGAAGGGCCACTGAGCACCTGGATTGGTGCGCTATTTATTGCGCTTTTCCCACCTGCCTTTGGGCTTTTCATTGACCCTTTAGCAGCGTAAATTGCTGCCTCGCGTCTACCGAACTTGCTCCATTTCTTCGTTTTAATGTCAGGATTCTGGTAAGGCCCCTCCTTATTAGCCTGCAACCACTAAGC
>CAZIKJ010000483.1:0-2538 GCA_964539685.1 uncultured Pelistega sp. | reverse complement strand
CGTGTCGATGTCGGTAAAGAGGTGCATTATGCACTCGATGAGCCTGAGCTTGCGCATATTTTGGCCAATGTACCGGGCAATAAGAAAGCGCAAATTACGCGCTTTAAGGGCTTGGGTGAAATGAGCTCTGAGCAACTCTGGGAAACCACGATGAACCCTGATACACGGCGCTTATTACGTGTTGGGTATGGGCAATTAGATAGCCAAGAAACCAATCAGATTTTCGATATGCTGATGGGTAAGGGAGAATCTGCGCAACGCCGCACCTGGATTGAGGATAAAGGCAATCTTGCTGAGCTAGATGTGTAAACTGGAAAATTATGGACGATCAAGTAGATTTGTTTAATGTTGAAGAAGAGGATGATGATAGCATCACTCTTGGTTATTATGCGGAGAAAGCCTATTTAGACTATGCCGTCTCGGTAGTCAAGGGACGCGCCTTACCCGATGTGGGCGATGGGCAAAAACCAGTACAGCGTCGTATTTTATTTGCCATGAACGAGATGGGCTTGCGTGCTGGTGCAAAGCCTGTAAAGTCCGCACGTGTGGTGGGTGATGTCTTAGGTAAATTCCATCCTCACGGTGACCAAGCCGCTTATGAAGCTATGGTGCGTATGGCACAAAGCTTCTCTTTACGTTATCCATTAATTGATGGTCAGGGTAACTTTGGCTCACGTGATGGTGATGGTGCCGCTGCGATGCGTTATACCGAAGCACGCCTGACGCCTATTGCTGAACTCTTACTTGATGAATTAGGTGAGGGTACGGTTGATTTTATCCCGAACTATGATGGTAGCCAGCAAGAGCCCGTAATCTTACCTGCGCGCCTGCCGATGATGTTGCTCAATGGTGCATCCGGTATTGCGGTGGGGATGGCGACAGAAATCCCTTCGCATAATTTGACCGAAGTCGCCAATGCCTGCGTGGCCTTGCTCAAGAATCCTAAATTAGAGATGTGTGAGTTGATGCAGATTGTGCCTGGTCCTGATTTTCATGGTGGTGCACAACTGATTTCTACACCTGAAGTCATTGAACAAATTTACAGCACGGGACGTGGTTCGGTGAAGGCGCGTGCACGTTGGGAATTTGAGGAAATGGCGCGTGGTCAATGGCAATTGGTCGTGACTGAATTACCACCGAATCCCTCTTGCCAAAAAGTCCTAGAAGAAATCGAAGAAATTACGAACCCCAAAATTAAAGCTGGGAAAAAGACCTTAAGTGCTGAACAACAACAAGGTAAAGCAGCGATGTTAGCCTTACTGGATGCGGTACGTGATGAGTCAGGTAAAGACGCATCAGTACGCTTAGTGTTTGAGCCTAAGACCTCGCGCATTGATCGCGATGAGTTTGTGAATGCCTTGCTTGCTAATACCAGTATGGAAGGTAATGTTTCGATTAACTTAGTCTGTATTGGCATTGATGGTCGTCCAAAGCAGCGTAATCTATTAGAGATTTTGCAAGAATGGTTGGTTTATCGGACTGAGACTGTTACACGCCGTACCCAATATCGCTTAGAGAAAGTGACTGACAGAATTCATGTGCTCGAAGGGCGTATGGTGGTCTATCTGAATGTCGATGAGGTGATTCAGACGATTCGAGAGTCGGACGAACCTAAGCAGGCCTTGATGCAGCGCTTTAATTTAAGTGAGCGTCAGGCCGAAGATATTTTAGAGATGCGCTTGCGTCAATTAGCCAAGCTTGAGGGCTTTAAAATTGAACAAGAGTTGAAAGATAAGCAAGAAGAGCAAGCCAAGTTGCAAGGCCTTTTGGAAAGTCCAGCGGCTTTAAAACGCTTAATCATTAAAGAAATTGAAACCGATGCGAAGAAATTCGGCGATGAACGCCGTACCTTAATTGAGGTGGCGGATCGTGCCGTGGTTGAGAATAAGGTGCTCGATGAGCCCGTCACCGTAATTGTTTCGGAAAAAGGCTGGCTGCGTGCGCGTCAAGGTCATGAGCATGACGTTAATCAGTTTAACTTTAAATCAGGTGATGGCTTTTATGCCGCCTATGAATGTCGCAGCGTCGATACCCTGATAGGCATCGGTGATAATGGTCGCGTGTATTCGGTACCGGTTTCTAGTTTGCCGTCGGCACGTGGTGATGGGCAACCGATTACCGCCATGGTGGATGTGGAAAGTGGTACACAGATCAAGCATATTATTGCAGGCCCTGAAAATAGTCGTTGGTTGCTCGTGCAAAGCAGCGGTTTAGGCTTTAGTGCGAAAATCAGTGATATGATGTCGCGCCAACGTGCGGGTAAGCACTTTATTAATCTGGAAGAGAAGACCCAGATTCTGCGTCCCGTTGCCTTACCTGATAATACCCAATACGTGGCCATGTTGAGCAAGGGTAATCGCTTTTTAGTGATTGATATCCAGGAAGTGAAGCCGCTGAGTGGCGGCGGTCGTGGCACAATCTTGATGACTTTTGATGCGAAAGATACCTTCGCCCAAGTCTTGGCGGTGAGTGAACAAGGCATTATGGCAACCGGTGTGTACCGTAATAAGACCGTGGAAGACTTAATTGCGCTTGGTG
>CAZIKJ010000482.1:0-1706 GCA_964539685.1 uncultured Pelistega sp. | reverse complement strand
TATTTATTTATATATATTTTTGTTCTTTATCCATTCTTTGGTATAGTGAGCTTTACTATATCGTCAACACTAAGCCGAATACACAGAGGGGATTTCTCGTGAAAAAACTATCTTTAGCTTTAGCCATGGCGGGTTTTGCCATGGTATCTACTCAAGCACAAGCCGCCACCTTAGATACGGTTAAACAACGTGGTCATGTAGTTTGTGGTACCACCACAGGTTTTGCTGGCTTCTCCGCCCCTGATGATAAGGGCGAATGGAAAGGCATTGATGTGGACTTATGTAAATCGGTTGCGGCGGCTGTTTTTGGTGACGCGAATAAATTTAAAGTAGTTCCATTAAACTCTCAACAACGTTTCACCGCTTTGCAATCAGGCGAAATTGATGTGCTGACTCGTAATACGACAGTGACCCAACAACGTGATACCTCACTTGGTATCATGTCACCAGGCGTCAATTTCTATGATGGTCAAGGTTTCTTAGTATCGAAAAAACTTGGGGTAAAAAAAGCCACCGAGCTTGATGGTGCAACCGTGTGTATGCAAACCGGCACCTCGAATGAGAACACCATGGCAGACTGGGCGCGTGCCAATAATGTGAAATATACCCCAGTGGTTTTTGACCAATTTAATGAAGTGGTGAATGCTTTCGCAGCAGGTCGTTGTGACGTCTACACGACTGATGCCTCAGGTCTTGCATCAATTCGTATTTCTAAGCTATCGAATCCAGATGACTACGAAGTATTACCTGATTTAATCTCGAAAGAGCCACTTGGTCCTTTTGTGCGGCAAGGGGATGACCAATGGTTTAATGTTGTAAAGTGGTCTTTCCAAGCCTTGCTGAATGCTGAAGAATTAGGCCTTACTTCAGCCAACGTGGATGAGCACCTAAAGAGCTCAGATCCAAATGTGCAACGCCTCTTAGGCACGACACCTGGCACAGGTAAGAACCTAGGTCTAGAAGAAAACTGGGCCTATAACATTATTAAGCAAGTTGGCAACTACGGCGAAAGCTTTGATCGTAATGTGGGCGAGAACAGCAGCCTAAAAATCCCACGTGGTTTAAATAATTTATGGACTAAAGGTGGCCTACAATACGGTCTACCGATTCGTTAAGCTTTATATATAGCTTTTATATATGGCTTTACATTGAGTATTGAGCTTTACTAACCATGCCCACATACAGTCGGCATGGTTTTTTTACGTTTGCTCCTTGCGCTAGTCCTCAAGCCACATATCTACTCAAACCCATCTGCCTAATCTCTCCTCCATCGCAGCAGCGCTTCAACAAGCCCAGTCTAATCTACACCAAACTAATGGATACAATTCATTGGACAAGATGTTTTTTTTATCACAGAATATTGTTATAAATTTTTCTATCTAGGTATTTCTATGATTGATTTAGACGCTTCGCTCAGCAGTGAAATGTTTGCTCATGTACGCGTTATCCTAGGCATGATTGTGGCTTTGTCCTTTGCTCGTCTATTGAATGGTTTCAATCAACTGATTCAATCTTCTGCAACACGAAGTTATGCCCTTATTCAGGCGGGCTGGACACTCTATCTTTTCTTTAGTCTACTGAGTTTCTGGTGGTTCCAAGTCCAGTTAAGCCAGTTAGATTTATGGCGCTTTAACCATTACATCTTCCTTATCTTCTACGTCTCCTTATATTTTTTCATCTGTGTCTTTCTCTACCCAGACAAAGTA
>CAZIKJ010000481.1:0-1566 GCA_964539685.1 uncultured Pelistega sp. | reverse complement strand
GGCACATTGTATAAAATAATCGGTAAATTACTACTTTCAGCGATAGCTTTAAAGTGTAAATATAAACCTTCTTGAGTCGGCTTGTTGTAGTAGGGCACAACCGATAAACCTGCTTGCGCGCCAGCTTTCTCGGCGGCTAAGGTAAGATGAATCGCTTCTTGGGTTGAGTTAGCACCAACACCCGCAATGATAGGGATGCGACCAGCCGCATGCTCAACCGCAATGCGAATTAATTGCGTATGTTCAGCCACATCAACAGTTGGTGACTCACCAGAGGTACCAACCACGACTAGCGCATCAGACCCTTCTTGAACATGCCAATCAATCAGTTTCTTATAGGCGTCGTAGTCAATATCTCCATTCGGAGTCATAGGAGTGACCAGCGCAGGAATACTGCCTGTGAAGTTAGGGTATTGAAAACCATTAAGGGCCATATGCACTAAATCCTAAACGAAAAAGTTAACTTTGGTTAAAACGTATAGCTCTCTAGTTTAATAGAAAAACTCGCTGTAAAGCGTAAAAAAGCGTAAAAAAGCAATAATGTGACAAAGTGTGAGAATGCAGCGTATTCACCTGCCTCAATCAACCGTACTCAGTAGCCTCAGGCAACCGCATTTACTTGTCTCAGCCAACACACAGATTAGTCAATACCTAGCGTGCTTGGATCGCCCGCGCCGAGACGTGCCACGCTTGGTGGTGTATCGGTTAAATCAATCACGGTTGTAGGCTCAGGTGATACGTGACCACAGCTAATTACGCCGGCTAATTGGCCCTTATAGTCATCGATAAAGTCCTCATAATCGGTAAAAGGCTGCTCCTCGCCTTCGGCAATAAAGGTCGTTGAGAGCAAAGGCTCCCCAACTGCCTCAATCAATTGCAGTAAGACGGGGTGCTTAGGAATCCGTAAACCGATCGTCTTACGCGAAGGGTGTGAGACACGTCGTGGCACATCCTTGGTCGCTTCAAGAATAAAGGTCCATGGCCCAGGCGTGGCGGCTTTTAACAAGCGATATTGTGCATTGTCTACACGTGCGAAGTGAGCAATTTCAGCCAAGTCACGGCAGAGCAAGGTTAATAAGTGGCGCTCATCAAGGCCACGAATACGGCGTAGATTCTTGGCCGCATCCTTATCGTCAAGTCGCGCGACAACGGCATAACTTGAGTCAGTAGGGACAGCGACCAAACCGCCATCTTTAATTAACATAGCCGCTTGATTTAAAAGTCGTGTTTGTGGATTCTCTGGATGTACTTCAAATAATAAAGACATAGACATCCTCCCTGTAATAAAGAAGACATTTTACCGCTTTTGCTTCCAGGTGGCGAAGATATTAAATATGAGGGGTGAATTTAGCCATGCATAGCAATGCTTATGGTTCTATCATTATCGTTTTGAAAGGTACTTTGGCTTGAGGGCGAATTAATGAATACAGTTGTAAGTTAGGTTCTCGCTGGGAGCGCCAAATAATTTCTTAGATAAAAAATAGTGCGGCAGGCAGTCGTTATCATTTATTCGAAAAAACAGCGTATAATTACGGGTTCAGTCCCCATAGCTCAATTGGATAGAGC
>CAZIKJ010000480.1:0-1677 GCA_964539685.1 uncultured Pelistega sp. | reverse complement strand
TTCAATAAAAACGGAGAACAAGGGAATAATGAGCATTAAGCCAAGGAACACCATGACCAAGCCAATCAAGAGTAAGCGTACCCACTTAGGCTCACCGATTTGTTGATTGATCTGACTCATACTCGCGCTCCTAAACGCTTACTTAAGGCCCATTGCGCACTATTAAAAATAAATAAAATCACAAACGAGATAATCAGCATAAATAAGGCGACGGCTGAGGCGCCTGCGGTATCGAACATCTCTAATTTACCGGTGATAATCACAGGCAAGATTTCGGAAACATAAGGAATATTACCGGCAATAAAAATCACTGATCCATACTCGCCAGTCGCACGAGCAAAGGCCATGCCCGACCCCATCACTAAGGCAGGTGCGAGCTCAGGTAAAACAACGCGACGAAAGATGGTCCAAGGATTAGCACCTAATGTTGTCGCCGCCTCTTCAAGCTCCGCATTAAGCTCTTCGATCACGGGTTGTACCGCACGCACGACAAACGGCAAACTCACCACCACTAAAGCAATCCAAATACCAAGTGGAGTGAAGGCAATTTTAGTATCGAACCAACGACCCAACCAACCATTCGGCGCATATAAGGTCGCCAAGGCAATGCCTGTTACCGCTGTTGGTAAGGCAAATGGTAGATCAACTAAGGCGTTAATAAGGCTACGGCCTGGAAAACGATAGCGTGTAATGACCCAAGCAATCATGGTACCAAACACCACATTCACCAAAACCGCGGCGAAAGAGACCTTAAGGGTCAATAAAATAGAGGATAGAACACGATCATCTAAAATCACCGTCCAGAAATTGCTCCAACCTAAACCTAATGTGCTATATACGATAGCCGCAAAGGGTAGCACCACGAGTAAGGATAGGGTAAAAATACTAATCCCTAAACTGATGCCAAAGCCTGGAATAATGGTTGGTGATTTTAGTAAATACATAATGAGTTCTTAATAAGCAAGACTGAATGCTTTAGATTGACGATTTAGCGCTTATTGATTTCATCAAACACACCGCCATCAGCAAAGTATGTTTTCATGATTTCAGGCCAAGTGCCGAATACATCGTTCGCACGGAAGGTATCGATCTCTGGGAAGCGATCTTTATACTTGGCTAAGATTTCTGGATTGCTTGGACGCAAATAGAGATTAGCCGCTAATTCTTGAGCCGCATCACTCCACAAGTAGCTTAAGTATTCCTTAGCGACAGCTTCGCTACCCTTCTTAGCCACAACCGTATCAACAACAGCTACTGGGTTCTCTGCTTTAACTGAGTATTTTGGATAAACTAATTCAAACTGGTCTTTACCAAACTCACGCGCTGCCATATTCGCCTCATTTTCGAAGGTAATCAAAGCATCACCAATCTGGCGCTGTACGAATGTGGTCGTCGCTGCTCGGCCACCGTTATCAAGAATCGGCACATTCTTAAAGAGTGCACGGACGATCTCTTTGGCCTTATCGTGATTGTTATCATGCGCTTTCAATGCCGCACCATAAGCCGCTAAGAATGTATAACGACCATTACCTGTTGTTTTCGGATTAGCGATCACAACTTGCACACCTTCTTTCGTTAAATCTTCCCAGTCTTTAATGTTCTTTGGATTACCCTTACGTACTAAAATCACGGTTGCACTGGTGAATGGCACGGCATGATCAGGGAACTCTTTATCCC
>CAZIKJ010000479.1:0-3539 GCA_964539685.1 uncultured Pelistega sp. | reverse complement strand
GACTTAAAGTAAGTATAACTTAACAAAATTGCGGCAATAATCACCAGTATCAAACTAAGCTTTGGCGTGCGGTTTTGCGAGGCTCTCTGGGTTGGTGTAATACTAGAGACGAGTGTTTGCGGCACTTCAGTTTGCTTAATATCTTGGTTTTCTAGTGTGACACCACTAGGTGGACTCGCATTTGCTATACCTTGTTGAGGAGTGTCGGTAGCGCTGAGTCTTAAGCGCTTGTCATAGGTATCGAGGCCGTATTCGGCTTGCTTGGGTGTAGGCCACCGTCCCTTGGGTTCACCACCAAACAAAATATAGGGATTCGTACGCTTATGGCTCGCATAATCCTCTTTAATTTGTTCCCAGTCCATATACAGACTATCAAACTCTTCAATCACGTCAGGATTTTTCGCTTGTTCGAGGCGCAACCATTGGCCATCACGCTCATTAATAATGCTGCTCCAGTCTTGTAATGTATAGCTTTGGCTATCATCGAGTGGACTGATATATAGGCGAAAGTAGCCAGCACCCATCGCCTCTTGGAGAAAGCGGGTGAAGTCATGAATAACTATATGGTCTGCTTCAGGGATGAGGGCTTTGAGTGCTTCTTGGCGGATAAACCAGGTATTCAAGACCTCCGCCTTGGTGGCTAGGAGAAAGTGGTGCGGTGTATTATCGCTATCGCGCATTTCGACCAGATTTTGGCGTGTAAATAAGGCCCACCAGAACAATGGTGGCCAGTAAGCACTGTGCAATCTGAGAAAAACTTGTGCATCTTGTTGCCCTAAAGAGGGGGTGTTGAGATCGGGTGACAAGCAATTATCTAAGAATAAAGCATGCATAGGAAGTCCATCCTTGAACAGATAAAAAATTATCTGGTAGTGTCGGCTATCTGTTTGATTCGACTATCGATATCACTATCGTATAAGCTCCTGAGCGGATAAAAATAATAGCGTAACTCAGTTATCTAGGTGATTGCGCTAGCTTATCACTATCGTATATGCCCCTGAACAAATAAAAAAAAGTACCTGAAACTTAAGGTTCTCAGGTACTTTAATCATAGCGTGATTATTTTTTAATGACTATTAGGGTTTAATCAGGGGTGATTAAGGTTTAATCGCAATTTTTAGAACGCCATCACGTTGGTTAGCAAACATATCGTAGGCTTCAATGATATCGTCTAATTTACGCTCATGCGTCACTAAGCAACCTAAGTCTAGACGGTTAGATTCAATCACGCTCATTAAACGACGCATACGCTCTTTACCACCAGGGCATAGTGCAGTGTTAATCTTGTGATCGCCTAAGCCAGCAGCAAAAGCACTTACTGGAATTACTAAGTCTTCAGAATATACACCTAGGCTTGATAGCGTGCCGCCTGGTTTAAGAACACGTAATGATTGTTCAAATGTTGATTGCAAGCCCAAGCATTCAATTGAAGAGTCAGCGCCACGACCGCGAGTTAATTTCAATACCTCATCCACGACGTCAACGTTGCGGAAGTTTAGCGTAATATCAGCACCCATTTTGCGTGCGATGGCGAGACGATCATCATTACCGTCGACGGCGATAATGGTCGTTGCTCCTAAGAGACGAGCACCTGCTGTGGCACATAGACCGATAGGACCTTGGGCAAATACCACAACGGTGTCACCAATACGGATATTGGCGTTCTCAGCACCTTTAAAGCCAGTAGACATAATGTCTGGACACATCAATACTTGCTCATCAGTTAAGCCATCAGGAATGGGTTGCAAGTTAGCTTCGGCATCCGGTACGAGTACGAATTCGGCTTGTGTGCCGTCGATTACGTTACCAAAGCGCCAGCCTGCTGTGGCCTTATAGCCGTGACATGCACAAGTACCATCAGTGCGTAAGTATGAACCGTCTTGAGAAGGTACACCATCTTGGCAAGGATATGATTTAAAGCTTGGGCAAATGGCACCAGCGATAACACGTTGACCTTCGTGGTAGCCCTTAACGTTGCTACCAATTTTCTCAATCACACCAACTGGCTCATGGCCAACGGTTAGATTCTTTGCAACTGGGTATTCACCTTTAAGAATATGTACGTCAGTACCGCAAATAGTTGTGGTGGTGATGCGCATTAACACATCATCAGGACCAACATCAGGGATTTTCTTATCAACAAGTTCAATACGACCTGGTTCAATAAAAACAGCTGCTTTCATCATTGCCATAATATAGCTCTCCTTATGAACTGATAAGCCCTGAGGGGCTGAAAGTACGGTCTGTCATTGAGGTTCGATGAACCTCAACGAAAAAGACACAGAATGTAAAATAGCCATTGGGTCAATACATGTCTGTATTTGGGTATTCTACACTGCTTACTTTACAAGTATATTATGTAATTGAAGAAAAACTCTTGATAAAGAATAAATATTATCTGCTTAGGCAGCTTTTTTGCTCGGCAGTGCGACTTACTAATGGATAGGGCAATTGTATGGACAGAGTAATGTAGAAATAGAGAGGTGAAAGGGTAGAGAAGTGAAAGGGTAGAGAAGTGTATGGCTAGTGTGGTGTATGGCTAGTGTGGTGTATGAATAAGGGCGTGTTTAGCTAAACCTGTGGTGGCAGAGATAAATCATCCCTCATTGGCAGCGTTTGCAAAATGAGGGATGGCATTATGTGTCTGTGCTTAATCGCTTAGAACCACTGATCAGCCTTGAGTAGGGTAAAGATACCTAAGATAAAGAAAATCAGCGCCGCGATACTGTGCACTAAGCGCATGGGAATACGACTAGCAAATTTCTCACCCAGATAGACGGCAGGCACATTGGCAATCATCATCCCCAAGGTGGTACCGATTACCACTAATAACATATCATCAAAGCGGGCGGCCATTGCAATCGTCGCAATCTGTGTTTTATCGCCCATCTCCGCAATAAAGAAGGTGACTAAGGTCGCACCGAATACACCAAATTTCTGAATTAACTTGGCATCATCTTCTTCAATTTTGTCGGGGATTAAGGTCCAGATGGCCATGGCAATAAAGGAGATGCCAAGAATCCAACGCAAGGTTTCTGCACTAATGTTTTGTGTAATCCAGGAGCCTAAAGCACCAGCTAAGCCATGATTAAGCAGGGTTGCAATTAAGATACCAAGAATAATGGGGACGGGTTTTTTAAAGCGAGCGGCAAGGAGGAAAGCGAGGAGTTGGGTTTTATCACCCATCTCAGCGAGGGCAACTACGCCAGTAGAAACTAATAATGCATTCATTGAAATTACCATAGCCGGAATACATAAGACACAATTGATCATTACGCAGCTTCCGGCTTCAGAGCGAGCGTTATGATCAAAGGTCTTGCCAAATTGTCTAAACAATCGCTTACGCCATAGCCAAGAAGGGCCAAGTGTGTTGACGTAAACCTCGTAAGAGCGGCTACTCCCCAATGATGTTTGCCATTCTAGATTTTTGTCGCTTTAGGGTCAATAAAAGTCCATGATAATAAAAGGGTAATGTGGTATTTATGCCGCAGCAAAGGAAATTTTTAATAAAACCTAAATTTTGTAGGGTCTTTTTAATA
>CAZIKJ010000478.1:0-4936 GCA_964539685.1 uncultured Pelistega sp. | reverse complement strand
GCCCAATATGCATATCAATCAGGCGGTTCTGGTTCAGCTACTCGTTCAGCTACTCGTTCAGCTACTCGTTCAGTGACGAGATCAGTTGAGAGTTTAGGCGAGAGTTTAGGCGATAGTTTAGGCGAGAGTTTAGGCGAGAGTTTAAGCGAAAGCTCAGGAAAAGGACTTGGTTTGGAGACTGCGGCCAAGGCAAGCAGGACAAGGGATGAAGCTGAACGTGGTGCACACGCTATTCATTACTACTTGAACGATCATCTGGGTACACCACAAGCCTTGCTTAATCAAGAACAAGAAATCGTCTGGCAATCACAGGCGAAGGCTTGGGGGGAAACCGAAGCGCTAGTAGGTGTCGGCGCGGAGAGTGGTGGAGCATCAGAGCAGATAGTGTATGGCTCAAGAGGTATTTATACAGTAAAAGGCGATGCGAATGCCATTGAGACATCGCTACGCTTTCAAGGTCAGTGCGAAGACAGTGAAACTGAACTGCATTACAATACTTTCAGATATGATGGCCCCGAAATAGGGCGCTTTATTAGTATGCAATCATGAGGCCTGCATGAAATTGAATCCCTTTAGTAAGCTGGCTGTGGCTTTAAGTCTTCCAGCTTTTTTTATCGCTTTCTCTACAGCTAGCGTGCAAGCGTCAAGGCCACCAGCCGAGACGAGTCTAACACCAGGTCACCTGCGCTTAATGGATGATTTAGATCGCCCGCAAGATGGTTATTGTCTTGATATTCTTGGATCGGGACAGTATATCCGCTTTGATATGCCCATCACGGCACATAACTGTAAACCAGGCCTGTATATGGATGAAGCAGTCGTGATTGAGAGCGATGGTCGTATTCATTTTCCTGCTTATGGTGCTTGTGCAACGGCGGCAGGGATTAATAAGCGCGCTTTAGCGGGTGCTGCGATTATGCCTCGAGCGTGCGGTGAGCAATCCCCTTTTCTGGAGGCGGATAATTTACAGAAGTTTACTCACCACCCTGATGGGCGAATTGAACTAAAGGACTCTAATCTATGTCTGACTGTAGGTAATGAGTCAGACTCTACTTTTGATGAGACACATCGTTGGCGTGCTTTGTTCTTAGCACATTGTGACCTGGCAACGCCTTCACATTCGCGTTGGCATTTTGTGGTGCCGAAATAAATGCTTGCAGTACCTATTTACCCAATAAATAATCGCGTAGAACAATCGCATGATTATGTTCAGTCTCTTTAGAGGCATACAATAAGGTGACTCGTTCTACATTGGCTTTTTCCCGTAGCATAGCGACGTCTTGACTGTTCTGGTCAAGTTCTGCGCGGTATCGCGTCTTGAACCCTTGCCAATGTTGTGGGTCAGCATGAAACCATTGCCGCAGCTCAGGGCTGGGAGTAATGGTTTTTAACCAGAGGTCGTAAGGTAGGTTTTCTTTCTTAACACCACGTGGCCAAAGTCTATCAACTAATACGCGATAGCCATCATCGCTAGTTGGTGCATCGTATGCGCGTTTAATCTGAATATCGAGCTTAGACATAAGTACCTCCTATGTTAGGGATTTTGGGTTTGGTACTGCGTGCTGCTCATAGAAAACTATGTCCTATTCACAGGTTTCTCTTAATTGATTTCTTTGATGTCCTCCCTGCCCTGAAGGACGAGGTTTTACGGCGAGTTCAATAAATAAAGTGTTAAAAAGTGAGCCTTAGTAAGTAAATCTTCTAGTGCTATCCGCTAAATTGCTTAGCGACTATATTGGGGCGTAAGTCGGTATAATGCGCTTAGGCGCACTTAGACTCTTATTCACTCAGGTTTTTATATCTTACCTTTGTTCACGCCACAGCATCCTCAGTCTACTCTGAAAGGAATTCACTATGTTAAAAAATACTATCGATGCCCAAGAGCGCTATCAGGCATTCATCCAAGCCGTCGCTCAAAGTGGTTTGGTATATACCTTAGTCAATGAGCGAGAGAGTGCTCTATCCACCTCGATGCACTTTGTTGATGAGGATGGTGCTGAACTGCCCGTTCTCTGTTTCTGGTCTTCGGAGCAGAAGGCGCAGGTTTGTTGTGCTGAAGACTGGGTGGGCTTTCAAGTGCAGACCATTCATCTGCCAGAGTTTATTCAAAATTGGTGTGTCGATATGCAAGAGGAGCAAATCATCGCTGGTCTGGATTTTGACCAACGACTCTTTGGTCCTGAAAAGCAGCCTGAGGTATTGCAACAGGATCTATTGGCTGCGCTTTCTTAAACTACACGCCTTGACGTCGAAATAACCATTGATTAATCGGCCAGTCGACGCTATCGAGCAAGTTCTTGGTCATTAAACCAAGTTCCGTATCGCCTTCAATCTGTAGTTTACGATTAAAGAATAAGGTATCAGGGTCTTCTTCACGTAGAACCATACGCATAAAATCCACACTATTAGCGGCTAAGCGTAGGTCGGGCGGGCCGTCAAAAGGGGTATCGGTAAACTTCTCTTGAGTGGCACTGAAACGCACCTTAATCCCTGCATCCAGAACATCAATTTCAAACTTACGTTCTGCGAATAAGCTCATATCAGCGGGTAATAGGCCACGCCTAAGCATAGTGTTGAGCGTGCTGACGAGAATAAATCGTGGTGGTTTACTTGGTAGCTTGCTAACAACTGAACGCAACCAGCTTGGTAAAATAATATTCGGCAGACTCATCATGAGGCTCCTTTAATCTTGAATAATTTGGTTTGACGAAGCCATACTAAGTTGATTGGCTAATCTTACTAAACTTAGTATTAGGCATATCAGCTAAAAGTCTATGGCATATAAAGTAAAATTGCTCAGCTATATTCAAGGGTCATGCCACCATGATCGTTACTCCGACTCATGATGACATTGCTTAAATAATGTGCCGAGACATATTATGCGCCCGCTTCAAATGGCCGCTCTTGCAAGGCTTCAATCCCAGGCTGACCATGCCAGTATCCATCAACCAGCTTGCCATAGGAAAGTTCTTTTAGTTCTTCAATCGCTTGCCTACTATCAAGTTGCCCATCCAACACGGCACGATGAAGCTCAATAATCCGTGACATATCGGTGAGTTGTGGCGATAAGCGCAGCATATCTACACCAATTGCCGCCATATCTTGATGATGGCTTAGCAAGCTTTGACAGCCATAAGACATTGTCTGAATGCCATTAATGGTGAGGAAGGCTTGGCCTTCACGGGTATTCATTGTCATGCCATGTTCATGATCAAGGCAGCGATATTCACAGCTGTCTTTATTTAAGTTGTAGTGGCGTGCGGTAAAGCAACGAGACGAGTAGGCCAGTGGAATCTTACCCCAGGCAAAAATCTCGGTTTCTAACCCCAGTTCTTTAGCGCGAATGGCAATCGCGGCAACTTTATCTCGGCTTAATTCAGCGGGGGTTAGCCAGCGGTAGGCACCGAGTTGCTGAAAAATATCCAGAGTGGCTTGACTGTAGATATTTAAGCTGGCGCCAGCGACGAAGGGCAAACCATTCTCACGCGCTAGTTTGACAGCACCCATATCATTTGCTTCTAGTTTAAATTTACCTTGTTCAGCGAGTTTACGTAAGCGTCGTAGATCAAGCTCGCTTTCTAGTAAGACATGGGAGGAGAGGATGATTTCTTTACCACTACTGGCAAGATCTTCAGCGAGTTGAAACCAATCATTAAAACGCATCTGAATACGGCGTGAACAGACGACTTCACCAATATAGATGGTGTCCAGCGGTGCATCCAACATCTGGGTGTAGAACTCGAGTAAGGTCTCTTTTTGCCAGTAAAATAATACAGGTCCTAGGGATAATTTAAGTTGATTCATTCTACCGGTTCCTATTTCCATGGGCGGCTGTAGGCGCCGAGAGTTGATTGGTGACCTTCGGAGACTTTAGCGAGTGCCTGATTCCAAGCGGGTGTGACTTTATAATGCTGTGGCTGCAATGCGGCGGCGTCCAAGGCTTGGCGTAAGGTTTTCGTAACTTGGGCGGTATACATGGGGCTGCGTTGACGGCCTTCTATCTTGATTGCTTTAACACCGATTTGAATCAGCTCGGGTAGCATCTCTAGGACATTCAGGCTCGTCGGTTCTTCCAGTGCATAATAGGTTTCATCATTCACTTCAAAGCGCCCCTTGCATAAGGTTGGATAACCAGCAGGCTCATCAGGATTGTACTGATCTATTAAGACTTGGTTTAAGCGGACATTCATCTTGCCAGGGAGCTGTTCCCAGCGCACGGCTTTGGCGGGAGAACAGACGCCTTGCATATTTGGAGACTCACCTGTGGCATAGCTGGAGAGGATACAACGCCCCTCAACCATCACACATAAACTGCCAAAGCCAAAGACTTCAACCTCAACATTAGTATTCTCAATCACATGTTTGACTTGCGCGATGGTTAGCACACGTGGCAAGACAACACGACGAATATCATACAGCTCTTGCATCAGATTGATGGCTTCATAATTAGTCGCTGAGCCTTGCACTGACATATGCAGGCGTAACTCAGGGTGATGCTGACGAGCGTAGGCCATAAGTGCAGGATCAGCCACAATCATAGCGTCAACACCTAGCTTAGCGGCGGTGTCGACGGCTTTTTGCCATTGTGAGGTTTGTCCTGCTTGGGAGAAGGTATTAATCGCCATCAAGACTTGACGACCACGGGCGTGGGCATAGGCAATACCTTCCGCGGCCGACTTCAAATCGAAATTCAAGCCGGGGAAGTTTCTTGCATTCGTCGCATCTTTAAGGCCCATATAGACCGCATCAGCACCATTATCAATGGCAACTTTGAGGGCGGGCAAATTACCGGCCGGGCAGACCAGTTCTGGAGTATTTTGCACGTATTGCTCCTTTATGAAAGAGAAAAAAGAGGGACTCAACCATTAAATGTGATTTTTAATATATCAATATATAGTTGTTTGTTGATGATTTTATGCTTGAAAAACACAATATG
>CAZIKJ010000477.1:0-4850 GCA_964539685.1 uncultured Pelistega sp. | reverse complement strand
ATTATTTCACAAGCTTATAATTATTAGTTTTATAAGCCTAGCGCTTTTTTCATATTTAATTAAGAGTATAATATGACTTAGATTTATGTTTTTACATAAATACCAATGATATTTGTAATAAGGACTTGAGTTCATATCAAGTCCTTTTCTTGTTTCATGTACCTAACATAATAAGTAAATAGTAATCTTGAGGTAAGAGAATTGACTGCGCATGCTGTACAACGCAAGGATAAACTAGGCGCTAATCTATATGCTTGGATGATAATTATCCTCATAGCACTGGTTTCCATGTTGCTTGCTGAAGTGGACTCATTGAGAACCTTGGCAATTAGCCCATTAATTGTGGCGGTTTTACTTGGCGCTATCCTGACTAACTTCATTCCACGTCTAGAAACATTCATCAGCTCAACCGCAGTTTTAGCGATAAGTACGAAACAGATTTTGCGCTTAGGTATTGTTTTGTATGGATTTCGTTTAAGTTTTAATGATATTGCAGAGGTCGGTCTGAGCGGTATTGCTCTGGCTTTTCTCATCGTGTTTACGACTTTTTTCATGGGTCTTGTCTTAGGGCGACTCCTAGGTCTTGATAATAAAAGCGCAATCTTAATTAGTGCAGGTAGTTCAATCTGTGGGGCTGCTGCTGTCTTAGCAACTGAAAGTATGGTGAAGGGGGGGAGTGCTAGAGTCGGAATTGCGGTGTGTACAGTTGTGGTCTTTGGGACTTTAAGTATGTTGACTTACCCAATCCTTTATCGTTTAGGCATGTTTGATCTATCGCTTGAACAGATGGGTTTTCTTATGGGTGCAAGCTTGCATGAGGTTGCTCATGCGGTGGGCGCAGGCTCAGCCCTTGGTGGTGAAGCAGCGGATATCACGGTGATTATGAAGATGCTTCGAGTCTTAATGCTAGTGCCTTTTTTATTGATGCTGGGTTTTGGGGTTGCGTATTTTCGTAAGGCTAAAGTTCAACAGCAACATTCATTACGTCAGAACATTCCGTATTTTGCATTGTGGTTTTTAGCCATGGTTATATTATCATCGCTAATCGATCAACAGTTACGAGTACAGGTTCTCCCATACCTGATTCAATTGGATAATTTCTTACTCTGCATGGCGATGGGAGCTTTAGGCATGAGCATGAAAAAAGCTATCTTCACGAATGCTGGGTTTAAACCCTTTGTGTTGGCGAGTGCGCTCCTAGTCTGGTTAGTCGGTTTCGCGCATCTAATGGTTGCTTATGTCTTGCCCGCAGTGGCGTGATTACTTAAGATTGCTATAGGCTTAGCTGGGCGTGCTGAAGAAGGTATTGCTGGTGTACCCGCTTAGGTATGACTAGGTGCTTAGCTAAGTGCTCAATGAATACGCCTTACTATATTGCTCGTAAGGTAGATATAGACTAGCTAAGTGCTTGATCTTATGCAACTGCATTAATCACAGGATAGAAGGGCTGGCCCCAATCTTTACGATCATGATGCTGCATCATTGTCATTAAAATTAAGGGAATTAAGCGGCTGAGCATAGCAGAACCATCAACCAATTGACTGCGATTCACTTGACTACTATGAGTCGCTCCTCCGTGGATAATTTGATTGCGCAATGTATAAAGCCGTTCAAAAACAACCATTAGAATGGTATCGGTGTCTTTACTCGCTAGCGCTTGATGTGCACGTTGCTTAGAATGTGAGAATTCTTCTTGCCAAGCACTTTCAGAGAGTTGTCCGTTATGATAATCCCAGAAAGGCTGAAAAATAAACTGATTATCTAAAAGCAAGCGGATGTTGCTTGGGAAGGTTTGCCAAACAATATTATAGATTTTCTGATCAGTATCAAGCTGCGAAATCAATTGCAGGAATAGGGAGAAATCACTGCGCTCTGAGGTGTTGGTGCGTAGCTTGAATTCTTTGGCATAGATGGCATTGAAGGCAATCCATAGCGATATAAAACGAAAATCTAGATCATCTGAACTGTCAGCCCGACTCAACCAGCTCAATGCCCGATGAATGCGGAGACGAAAGTCCTCTGAAAACTCATGACGATTATTTCGAAAGTAAGTTTGTACCGTTTGCACATCCATAAGGTTTAGATATCCATTGAAAATCAGCGCGTAAGAGAGGAATTATCCTACTACTAAGAGAAACTAAGAACCTAAGTTCCATAGCTTAAGTCGTCTAGCTATATTCAAACAAACATCAATGACTGTAACATAAATTTGCACTGCAAGATAGATTTTGCAGCGTATTTTATACGTATCTTCGTCGATTTTTCACGCTTTATGCCTTAACTTTACGTGCTCATCTCTGCTAACACTGAGGCTTTAATCAATGGCCTTATAAATTAAATGCATAAAGATAGATTATGCTCGGTTATATAAAGTCAATTTTTACTTATATAGTTTATATATGAATTAATAATAAGATAAGTACAAATGGATATTTTTCCTTTATCTATAGGTTTGATATTGTGATGATACTTGTCAAGCATACGCTTATGACGAATCATATTATCAAGTTAAAGGAATTTATATGTTGTTGAACACATGGTTGCGCTCTGGGGTCCGCACTGGAATCTTCAGCCTGGTAAGCTTAAGTATTATTGCCACTGGTGCTTATAACACTGCTTTGGCTCAAGCAGACGCTAAGCCACAAACCCTATTGAATGTTTCTTATGACCCAACCCGTGAGTTGTATGCGGAAATCAATCCCTTATTCCAAAAACATTGGGCAAATACGACAGGGCAGTCAGTCATTTTCCAGCAGTCGCATGGTGGTTCTGGCAAGCAAGCCTTATCAGTTCTACATGGTTTGCAGGCCGATGTGGTGACACTCGCACTAGGTGGTGATATTGATATTCTTAAAGAACAAGCCAGTCTAATTAAGCCGAATTGGAAAGAGACTATGCCGCTTAATAGCACACCCTATACATCGACTATTGTATTTCTTGTCCGCAAAAACAATCCGAAGAATATCCATGACTGGGATGACCTCGTGAAAGATGATATTCAAGTGATAACACCAAATCCTAAAACCTCAGGCGGAGCGCGTTGGAATTTCTTAGCCGCTTGGGCGTATGCTCGTGCAAAAAATCAAGGCAGTGATGAGGCTGCGCGTGAATTTGTACGCAAACTTTACAAGCGTGTCCCCATCTTAGATACAGGAGCTCGTGGTTCAACCATTACCTTCACCCAACGTGGGATTGGTGATGTCTTACTCGCATGGGAGAACGAGGCGCATCTTGCCTTACGTGAAGCGGGGGATCAGTTTGAAATTATCACACCTTCACTCTCTATTTTATGTGAACCCCCTGTTGCGATTGTCGATGCAGTTGTTGATAAAAAGGGCACGCGTGAATTAGCTACGGCTTATTTGAAGTTTCTCTACACCGAGCAGGCACAAAAAGTAATCGCTAAAAACTTTTACCGACCAACTGATGAAAAAGTGAAAGCTGAGATGCAAGATCGCTTTGCTAAATTGGATCTTGTGACAATTGATAAAGAGTTCGGAGGTTGGGCAAAAGCACAAGAAGAATTTTTTAAAGATGGTGGAGAATTTGATCTCATCTATAAGAAATAAATGAGTCCTGCGACGGAGAGAAAGGATGTTATAAGAAATTTAATCGCCACTAGGCACCGTTATGGGCAACATGGATGCTCACCCATAACGGATTTTTATTGTATTATTACCATTAGTTATATAGAACAAATAAATTATTTGTTCTTTTTTATTAGCAGGGTCTCTATACTGAGGCAATCTCGTTTTAAGAAATAGCACTTGAACTTGGGTTGCTGCTAATGTTCAGTATGCAATGTGATGAGCTCAAGGTCGATAGACGGACTAATCAGAGTATGCAACACAAGCTTTGCGTCTTATTTCTTAAAGCTTATCTTTTTAACAATATGACAGCTGATGCTGTCAGTAAGGTGAGACTATATTATGGCAAAGTGGTTTGAAAATAATGCACAATCAATTGGTGGCACACCCCTGGTTCGATTAAACCGTGTGACCGATGGCGCACAGGCGATTGTTTTAGCGAAAATCGAAGGTCGTAATCCGGCCTATTCGGTTAAGGATCGTATTGGTGTAGCCATGGTGGAGGACGCTGAGCAGCGTGGTTTATTAGGCCCAGGCAAGGAAATTGTTGAGCCAACTAGTGGTAACACTGGAATTGCATTAGCGTATGTTGCGGCAGCCAAGGGCATTCCACTGACATTGACCATGCCTGAAACCATGAGTTTAGAACGCCGTAAACTATTAACAGCATTCGGTGCTAAGCTTGTCTTGACTGAAGGCCCTAAGGGCATGGGTGGTGCGATCGCTAAGGCAGAAGAAATTGCCGCTTCAGACCCAAGCAAATATGTGCTTTTACAACAGTTTAAGAACCCTGCGAACCCTGCAGTACATGAACGCACAACTGGTCCTGAGGTGTGGGAAGGTACTGAAGGTAAGATTGATATCTTGGTTTCAGGTGTGGGTACGGGTGGCACAATTACAGGTACATCACGTTATATTAAACAGACCAAAGGTAAAGCCATTCAATCGGTAGCGGTTGAGCCAACGGCAAGTCCAGTCTTAACACAGACACGTAATAATGAAGAAGTAAAACCTGGCCCCCATAAGATTCAAGGTATTGGTGCTGGCTTTGTCCCTGCTGTTTTAGACTTAAGCCTAGTTGACGCAATTGAACAAGTAAGCAATGAAGAAGCAATTGAATTTGCACTGCGCTTAGGTCGTGAAGAGGGTGTCTTGGCGGGTATTTCTGGTGGTGCCGCCGCTGCTGCCGCTGTGCGCTTAGCACAACGCCCTGAGAATGCAGGTAAAGTAATTGTGGCTATCTTGCCAGACTCAGGGGAACGT
>CAZIKJ010000476.1:0-6843 GCA_964539685.1 uncultured Pelistega sp. | reverse complement strand
GAAATTCTCCGCTTAATGCAGGCCATTCTTAATGAGCAGCCGCTCAGTCTCGATCCCTTATTAAGCCAAGTTTGGCTCACCAATTTACAAGACCCACAGATTGATGCCGCTTACCGTAGCTGCCTTTTAAGCCTACCTGCGGAGAAGGAACTGAAAGAGCGTGTCACAGGCCCTCTGCATCCGCTCGCCTTATTTGAAGCACGTGAGTTTGTACGTAAGCAATTAGCTAACGACCATCGTGCTTATTGGCAAACTATTTATCAGCGCAATCATCATCCTGCATTCAGTCAAGATGGCACGGCATCAAGCTATAGCCCAGATGCTCTTAGCATTGGCCACCGCAGCCTAAAAAATCTCGCACTTGCCTATTTATTAAGTATCCAAGATTCACAAGCCTTGGCTTGGGTGCAACTGCAATATGCACAAGCGCAGCATATGACTGACCGTATGGGTGCTTTAAATGCGCTTATGCCCTATGCGCAAGAAACCCTTATCCAAGCAGTCTTGGGCAGTTTCTATGAGCGCTTTGCCGATAATCCACTGGTTGTCGACAAGTGGTTTGCCCTGCAAGCCTGCTCGCCTAAGTCACGCCTAGCGCAAATTCAACAGCTACTTCAACACCCTGCCTTCACCTTACGTAATCCGAATCGTGCCCGTGCCTTGGTCTTTCAGTTTTGCTTGAATAACACACCTGGATTCCACCAAGCTGATGGTGCTGCCTATGATTTCTGGGCTGAGCAAGTCCTGGCTTTAGATGCATTAAACCCTGAAGTCGCCGCCCGCTTAGCACGCACATTAGACAATTGGGCGCGCTATGCAGACCCGCATAAAGCACTCATGCAAAAAGCCCTCAATAAAGTAGGCAGCAGTAGTACACTATCGAAAAACACCCAAGAAATCATTCAAAAGGCTTTAGCGATGTAAGAAATCATCTGTCCCTAAAGTAATAAGCCTAAGAAGCGCTAAAATACCTAGTGATCCAAAGGAATACGCTAAAATTTTAGCCATAACAGAATACTTAATGACACAAAACAAATTAATCATCAAACTGCATCACTTACGCAGAGATTTAATAAGGATTTAATGTGAAAAAAACCCTCACTCAATATTTAGTTGAACAACAACGTCAGAACAATTTGATCCCTTCTGAGGTGCGCCTACTAATCGAAGTTATCGCACGTGCTTGCAAGACCATCGGACATCACGTTGGAAAAGGCGCCTTAGGTGGTGTCTTAGGTAGCCTAGGCAGCGAGAACGTACAAGGCGAAGTACAGAAGAAGTTAGACGTTATTTCCAATGAGATTCTGTTAGAAGCGAATGAATGGGGTGGTCAATTAGCGGCGATTGCTTCAGAAGAGATGGAAACTATTCACCGCATCCCCAACCCCTATCCAAAAGGTGAATACCTCTTATTATTTGACCCACTAGACGGTTCTTCGAATATTGATGTCAACGTCTCAATTGGTACAATCTTCTCTATTCTTAAAGCCCCTTCTGATATTAGTGGTCGCGAAGCTAGCGAGCAAGATTTCTTGCAGCCTGGTGCGAAACAAGTGGCTGCTGGCTATGCTGTCTATGGACCACAAACCATCTTAGTATTAACAGTGGGCAAAGGCGTGGTGAGCTTTACCTTAGACCGTGAGCTTGGTTCTTGGGTACTCACTCAAGAAAACATTCAAATCCCTGCGGACACCAAAGAATTCGCCATCAATATGTCGAATATGCGTCACTGGGATGAGCCTATTGTGAATTACGTTCAAGACTGCTTAGCTGGCAGTACAGGCCCACGTGGCAAAGACTTCAATATGCGTTGGGTTGCCTCTATGGTGGCTGATGTACATCGCATCTTATCGCGCGGTGGTGTCTTCCTCTATCCATGGGATAAGCGTGAACCGAATAAACCAGGTAAATTACGCCTGATGTATGAAGCCAATCCAATGGGCATGATTGTTGAACAAGCAGGTGGTGCAGCGGTTGATACCACGAATCGTATCTTAGATATCCAGCCTACTGAGTTGCACCAACGTGTAAGCGTGATTCTAGGCTCGAAAAATGAAGTCGAGAAAGTGCAAAGCTATTTTAAATAATCTTGTGCGCTTAGCCTTGTTTGATAAAGCATGAGGCTTGATGAAATAGCCGGACTTAGCTGAGCTTGATGAAATAGCTAAATAAAGACTTAGTTGAATCAAAAATCCCCAAGAATTTACGAGCTAGATGCTTAATTCTTGGGGATTATTCGTGTACGATCCTACATCAGATCCAACACACTCATCGAATCAAACCTGTTCGTGTTGGACTGCACAGCAACTCTCGTATCTAGAGCGTCAAAATCGTCACGCCAGTTGTCTTACGTGAAGCCAAGTCGATATGCGCTTGTGCCACATCTTGCATCGGCACACGCTGATCAATTTGAATCTTGATCTTACCTGCCAGTACTAAATCAAATAATTCTTTAGAAGCGGCTTGCATCTTCTCAATCGTATCCACGTGTGTAGCAAGAACTGGGCGGGTCACATACAAGGAACCCTTGCTCGCCAAGATACCCAAATTCACGCCAGTCACCGCACCTGAAGCATTACCATAGCTCACCATCAAACCACGTGGTTGTAAGCAGTCTAGTGATGTTTCCCAAGTATCCTTACCCACACCATCGTAAACCACAGGCACTTTCTTGCCATCGGTTAATTCAAATACACGCTTGGCGACATCTTCATGCGAATAATTAATTGTCTCCCAAGCACCCATCTGTTTCGCTAAGGCGGCTTTCTCAGGACTTGAAACCGTACCAATTAACTTCACGCCAAGCGCCTTGGCCCATTGGCAAGCAATCAGGCCGACACCACCAGCCGCCGCATGTAGCAAGATCGTCTCACCTTCTTGTAAGCGATAGCTTTGACGGAATAAGTATTGCACGGTGAGGCCCTTCAACATCATCGCCGCGCCTTCTTCAAAACTAATACCCTCAGGTAATTGCACCACCTGATGCGCAGGTACATTACGCACTTCAGCATAGGCACCTAATGGACTCTGACCATACGCCACACGATCGCCAACACGTAGATGCTTAACATCACTACCGACCGCACTTACAATACCTGCGCCTTCAAAACCTAAGCCATGTGGTAGTGGTGCCGTATAAAGTCCAGTACGAAAATACGTGTCAATAAAGTTCAAGCCTACTGCTTTTTGCTCAATTTGCACCTCGTTCGCCGCCGGTGCAGGTACATCAATCTCACGTAGCAGCATCTTCTCTGGGCCGCCATGTTCCTCAATTAAAATTACTTTAGATTTTGTCATCATTACCTCTTATTGCAGTTTATTTGTCTTTTCAAGCTATCAAGCAGAGCCTTACAGTTCATACTCAAGCATCCTAATAGTGTATCTGAATTGCAGCAATGGTTAAGAGTTTCAGCTTGCTCCTAAGGCCTTTGTCGCAAATTACTCACGTTCTGCCTAGGCAATTATTTTAAAAAAAACATAATCCTTATAGGGTTTAGTGCCCCATACTATTAAAAACTCACGTACAATAAAGTTTTATCAGATATTGCCTAAGCAATATTATCTTAAGCACTTAATTGCCCATAACAACGACTTTAAACCCTTTCGCATTTTTCTTATATTTATGAGTATTTACGACTACGAAAACGATCCCATCATGCTTGAGCGTGGTCTTGACAATATTGGTTACATGATCAAGCTGCTGAATGATAATTTAGCGAATCTCATTGATGAGCAGATGAAAGACTTTGATCTTACTGCTGCGCAATGGTATCCAATTGTGACGATTTGACTATGCCACGGTGATACACCTGCAGAATTAGCACGTTTGATTGAAGTGGATACGGGAGCGATGACCCGCATGCTTGACCGCCTAGAAGCGAAGGAATTTCTCTATCGCACACGCTGCGAAAAAGACCGCCGTGTGGTCAAATTACGCCTTACTGAAAAAGGCCAGGAGGTGACGGATAAATTACTGCCTGCTTCAGCCCATGCCCTCAATTCTATGCTCAAAGGCATTAGCTATGAAGAGTTTAAGCGCTTTCAAGGTCTACTGATTCGAATGTTATTGAATATTCGCCCCGATCTTTTAGAGATGCTCCAAGCCAAGCGCGGCGAAAAGAAAATCAATCTGTGGCCTAAATCTAATTAAACTAAGTGGTACATCAATCTCTAACCTAGTAGTGCTACTATCACTGATAATCTTGCACCTGATAATATTTCAGCGCTGAGAAAAACATAAGGCCATAAACATCATACTTATGGCCTTAATTTTTTACGTAAACACGATTCATCAGCCGCAATTATTTGCGACCAATTAATGATCCCAATACACCGCGAATCAATTGACGTGTGGTGCTACGTACTTGGTTCTTAACCATCTGCTGCAAAATACCATCACGCTTACCACCGCGTGGTCCAGTGGAGCCAATCATCATATCTTTCACAGCACCCCAGACGCCATCAGCCTGTGGTTGAGCAGCGGCAGCTTGAGCGGCATTCTTCTGCTCAGCACGGCTTTGTAAGACTTCAAAAGCCGACTCTCTATCCACTTGCCTATCGTACTTGCCTGTAAACATTGAACTATTACGAATCGCTTGGCGCTCTGCTTCCGTGGCGGGACCAATACGGCTGCCAGGCGCAGCAATCCACGCGCGTTCAGTAATACTCGGGCTGCCCTTAGCATCAAGGAAAGAGACCAAAGCCTCACCAACCCCTAATTCCGTAATTGCATCGGAAGTTTTGAAATTAGGATTTGGTCGCATCGTATCTGCTGCAGTTTTTACCGCTTTTTGATCACGCGGTGTAAAAGCGCGCAGCGCATGCTGTACGCGATTACCGAGTTGACCTAAGATTTTCTCAGGAATATCCAATGGGTTTTGCGTCACGAAGAACACGCCAACGCCTTTTGAACGGACTAAGCGCACAATCTGTTCGATACGTTCAACCAGCACATCAGGTGCATCATCAAATAATAAGTGCGCTTCATCAAAGAAGAAAACAAATTTAGGTTGATCTGGATCGCCAACTTCAGGCAGGCTCTCATACAGCTCAGCCAATAACCACAAGAGGAAGACCGCATATAATTTAGGCGACTGCATTAATTTATCCGCGGCCAAAATATTCACAATCCCCTTACCTTGACTATTGGTACGGATTAGGTCAAAGATATCTAGCATCGGTTCGCCAAAGAAACGATCGGCACCTTGGCTTTCTAAGGCCAAAATTGCACGTTGAATCGCACCCACCGTGGCTGACGAGACATTGCCGTAATTTTGGCGTAACTCAGAGGCTCGCTCTGAGACGTTCTGCAACATGGCACGTAAGTCCTTAATATCCAGCAACAACTGACCTTCATCATCGGCCACTTTAAAGACCAGATGTAGGACACCAGTCTGGGTATCATTCAAGTCTAAAATACGTGCTAGGAGCAATGGCCCCATATCGCTAATGGTGGCGCGAATGGGATGACCTTGCTCACCGAAAACATCCCAGAATACGCTCGGGCAAGCGCCAAACTCTGGTTGTGGCAAGCCAAGCTTAGTCAAGCGCTCCTGCAATTTTGGATTATCTGTGGCCGCTTGTGAAATACCGCTTAAATCACCCTTAATATCGGATAAGAAAACTGGCGTACCAATATTCGAGAAAGCTTGTGCTAGGACTTGCAAGGTGACTGTTTTACCAGTGCCGGTAGCACCCGTAATACAGCCGTGGCGATTCGAAAGTTTAGGCAAAATGCAGACATCATGATCGGGACTTTTGGCGATAAAAATTGGCTCAGCCATGGGGATTTTCCTATGTGATTCAAGCGGTCAATATGTGTTCTCAGAAGACTCATTGCGAGTTCTAGTCAATATTCTATAAAAGATTTCTGAAGTCTTGGTAAAATTAAGCCTTTCCTCACTTTTATTAATAGTCTTACAAGAAGAGATAGATAATGGCAGGTCATAGTAAATGGGCTAATATTCAACACCGCAAGGGTCGTCAAGACGCAAAGCGCGGTAAAATTTGGACAAAAATCATTCGTGAAATCCAAGTCGCGGCACGCGCTGGAGGTCCTGACCCTAATGCTAACCCCGCTCTACGTCTAGCATGGGATAAGGCAACAGCCTCGAACATGCCAAAAGACAATATCCTACGCGCCGTACAACGTGGTGCTGGTGCAGCCGATGGTGAAAACTACGAATCCATCCGCTACGAAGGCTATGGTCCAAGTGGTGCAGCCGTGATTGTCGACTGCATGACCGATAACCGTACGCGTACTGTTTCCGATGTGCGTCATGCACTGAGCAAACATGGTGGTAACTTAGGCCAAGATGGCTCGGTGGCTTTCATGTTCAAACACTGCGGTCAATTTATTTTTGCCCCAGGTAGCGATGAAGAAAAAATTATGGAAGTTGCACTTGAAGCAGGTGCTGAAGACATTCTTACCGATGAAGACGGCATGATTGAGGTCATCAGTGATCCGACAGATTACGCCCAGGTGCGCGACGCACTTGAAGCGGCAGGCTTACAGCCCGAAGTCCAAGCGATCATCATGAAGCCTTTGAATGAAACCGTTCTTGAAGGTGATGACGCAGTTAGAATGCAGAAAATCTTAGATATGCTCGAAGGCTTGGATGATGTACAAGAAGTGCACACCACTGCAGTATTTGATGAATCTGAACAATAAATAAGGTTTATGCTCATGAAAGTTATGGTAATTGGTGGTGGCGGCCGTGAACATGCGATTGCTTGGCGTCTGGCTCAATCACCTCGTGTAGAGCGTGTCTTTGTCGCGCCCGGTAATGGCGGTACCGCGCTAGATCCGCGCTTGCAGAATGTGGCCCTCTCCACTAATGAAGA
>CAZIKJ010000475.1:0-8311 GCA_964539685.1 uncultured Pelistega sp. | reverse complement strand
ATCAATAGGCGGGTAATTTTTATGGCCAGAATCCTGGTAGTCGATGATGAGATCGGAATTCGTGAATTGTTGTCGGAAATTTTATACGACCAAGGTCACACAGTGGAACTAGCTGAGAACGCAGCACAGGCTCGTGCTGCTCGTTTGAATGGACGCCCAGATCTTGTACTACTTGATATTTGGATGCCAGATACTGATGGCGTAAGCTTACTTAAAGAGTGGGGTTCACAAGGCTTATTGGATATGCCTGTGATCATGATGAGTGGTCATGCCACGCTAGATACAGCGGTTGAAGCAACGCGTATTGGTGCAGCGGATTTCTTAGAGAAACCGATTACCATGGCGAAATTGCTGAAAACTGTTCAGACTGTTTTAGCACGACCACCGAGCCGTGCTATGGGTGGCACTGCGACCCCAGTAGCTCCTGCGGCTTCGCCTGTGGCACGAGCACCAGTAGCCCCTGCGGTTGTGCCAGCAGCTCGAGTGGGCGGGGCACCTGTAAGTGCGGCCCCTGTCGCTGCTGTAGCTGAATTAGAGCCGGCCCGTCAGGGTTTGCTCGGAAATATTTCTTTAGACCAACCATTACGTGAAGCACGTGATGAGTTCGAACGTGTTTACTTTGAATATCATCTACAACGTGAAAATCACAGTATGACACGCGTCTCCGAGAAGACAGGGCTGGAGCGTACGCACTTATATCGCAAGTTGCGTCAGCTAGGCATTGATTCATCGCGTAAGCGTAACGCCTAATACCCTATGAAAATCCTCGTCATCGGTGCCGGTCGAGTCGGCTCAAGTGTGGCGGAAAATCTCGTATCAGAGAAGAACGATATCACCGTTGTGGATACGGACAAAGCGCAGCTTGGTTATTTGCAAGAACGCTTTGACCTACGCACGGTGTGCGGTGATGGTAGCTCTCCCGATATTTTAGCCTTAGCGGGTGCGGATGATACCGACCTCTTGGTATCGTGTGCTGCTACGGATGCAGTCAATCTTGTCACCTGTAAAATCGCCAAAGATGTCTTCAATATCCCGCGATGCATTAGTCGTGTGCGTGGCGCTTATTATGCTAAGCACCCTGAGATTTTGCATGATCAGTTCGGCGTTGACTCGACCATTAGTCCTGAGGCCAGTGTCACCGAATATCTCTTCAGTCTGGTTGAATTCCCTGATGCTATTCAAGTAGTGAAATTTGCTGAAGGACGCTTAAGTGTCGCTATCGTACAGATTGGTAAGCGCAGCACTTTACTTGATTATCAGATTGACCAAGAACACTTGAACTTACCGCACGGCAAGGGCCGTATTTTAGAGCTTGTGCGCAATGGTGAGTCTTTGCCATTGCAACGAGTATTTAATCTTAAAGTAGGTGATGAGCTTGTCGTGGCGATGGACACCTCGGAAGTTGCGGATGCAGTCATGCGTCTTAACAAGGATAAGCGCCGTACGCGAGCGGTGATGATTGCAGGGGGCGGTAATATTGGCGCACGCTTGGCGATTTCTCTCGCCGAACAGGGTTATAACATCCGAATTATTGAACAAAACAAAGCCCGTTGTGAGCAACTCGCCACGCTCTTGCCTGAGCAAGTGTTAGTGCTGCAAGGTAATGGTACTGATGAGTCCCTACTGGTCAGCGAGAACATTGAAGAGATGGATACTTGGGTGGCGGTGACCAATGATGATGAGAATAATATTATGTCCTCCTTGCTTGCCAAGCGCTTGGGAGCTCATAAAGTCATTGCCTTGATTAGTCGCCAAGCCTATGGTGAGTTGATGGAAGGCAGTATGATTGATGTTGCCGTCTCGCCATCGCAAGCCACTATTGGTGCTCTATTGCATGATGTACGCCAAGGTGCTGTGGTGCGTGGTCACCGCTTACGCCGGGGTCAGGCTGAGGCAATTGAATTTGAGGTGGTCGGTGATAAGGACAGCTCACATGTCGTTGGTAAAATGATTTCAGATTTACGCTTGCCTCGTACTGCGCAAATTGCCGCCATCTTACGTGAAGATGAGGTGCTTATTCCTGAGAACGATACGGTGATATTACAAGGCGACCATGTTGTGGTCTATGCCGCTAGTCGCGAAGTCATGAAGCGAGTAGAGAAGATGTTCCAAGTTTCTGCTTTATTCGTCTAGGATTTTACCGTGAGACGCCCGCTTTATATATTGCATGCACTAGGCCTAATTACCATGGTGTGGTCGTTCTCCTTATTATTGCCCTATGCCGCTTCTCTGTATTATGAGGATGGCTGGGATAGCAATTTCCTCTACGCCTTTACCATAGCAATTGGTGCTGGTGCGGTTATGAGCTTAATAGGCTATCCTTTTCGGCGTGAGTTGCGTCTACGTGATGGCTTGCTCTTGGTTGTTTTGGTTTGGCTGCTCTTCCCACTCATTGCTGCAGCTCCCTTGCTATTGCCTTATAGTCCTGATAATTATAATTTCAGTTTTACGCATGCTTACTACGAGATGGTCTCTGGCCTGACTACAACGGGGTCAAGCGTCATTGTTGATATCACTAACTTGCCAGCCTCTATCAATATTTGGCGCCACTCCTTAATCTGGTTCGGTGGTATGGGAATCTTAGTTTTGGCGGTGGCCATTTTACCTCTCTTAGGTGTCGGTGGTCACCAAGTCATGCGCGGTGAAACACCAGGTCCCATGAAAGAGGAAAAGCTGACGCCACGTATCGCTAGTACCGCTAAGGCGCTCTACCTGATTTATTTTGGCTTATCCTTACTGTGTTTATTGGCTTACCGTTGGGTCGGTCTGGATTGGTTTGATGCCTGGTGTCATACCGCATCAACCATGGGCTTGGGTGGCTTTTCTTCCTATAGTGGTGGCTTTGCTGAAATGAATAATCCGCTTGCTGATTTGGTCGCTTGCGTGTTTATGTTGTTCGCTGGGATTAATTTTGCCACGCATTTTACGGCTTGGCGTGGTCGTAGTCTGCGTGCTTATCTTAATTGTCCCGAAGCGATTCCCTTCTTAAGTGTTACCTTATTCAGTGCGCTCTTTATCAGTTTATATCTCCTGTTAACAGGCTATTACAGCACGCCGTATGAGGCTTTTCGTTACGGCTTTTTTAATACAATTTCAGTCGCCACAACGACGGGTTTTGCGAATACGGACTATTCGAGTTGGCCCTTAGGTTTAGCGATTTGGCTATTGTTTATCGGCTGCTTTGCAACCTCAGCTGGCTCGACGGGCGGTGGTATTAAGATGATTCGAATTCTGATTATCTTGAAGCAGTTTGGTCTTGAACTAAAGCGCCTACTGCATCCGCATGGTGTCTTTCCGCTCAAGCTTAAGTCAAGAATTATTGATCAGAATGTCGTTACGTCGATTCTCTTGTTTCTGATTCTGTTTATCGCTCTGTTCTTACTCATCACCGCCTTATTATTGATTGCGGGTCGTGATTATGCTACGGCCTTCTCGGCAGCGTTAGCGAGTTTAGCGAATATTGGCCCAGGTTTAGGCGAGGTTGGCCCTATGGGTAGCTATGGCTACTTAAGCGATTTTGAAATCTGGGTCTGTACCTTCGCCATGATTATTGGCCGCTTGGAGTTGTTTACGGTGATTGTGATATTTACACCTGGGTTTTGGCGACGATAAGTTGATTTCTTTTTGGTCGCCGAACTGAAAAGCGTTTGGCGGCGATAAAACGATTTATATTGGGCCACCGAACTTCCTCTATTCCTATATAGAGTCCGCAAAGCCGCACTGGCGCCAGGCTTCGTAGATCGTCACGGCGACGGCATTGGAGAGATTCAGACTGCGTGAATCAGGCTTCATCGGTAAGCGAATGGCGCGCTCTAGTCCTATAATTTCCCATTCATGTGGTTTAAGGCCTGCTGTCTCTCGCCCAAAAATAAAGCAATCACCAGCCTGAAACTGGGTCTCACCTATGCGTCGCTGGCCTTTGGTTGAGATGGCGAAGATGCGGTCATGGGCTGCGCCTGTCGCCGCAATCGCTTCTTCTAAAAAATCATATTCTTTAATATGCGCAAACTCATGGTAGTCCAGACCTGCCCGGCGTAGACGCTTATCATCCAACATAAAACCTAATGGACGCACAAGGTGTAATTGCACCCCCGTATTGGCAGCAAGGCGAATGATATTACCAGTATTGGCAGGGATTTCAGGTGAGACGAGAATAATATGGAACATACAGGATTAGTTTGGATTGTGGTTTAGTGACATTATGCGCTCTAAAGTCCTCGTACTGCGCACTTAGCTAGAAGAGCGAGTAAGTGTAGGTGCTTAGAGAAATTATACGTGTAGACCGCGGGCCTTGTGTTTATAGTCCTAATGAACTGGTTTTAAGCGCAGGGATTAATTTTACCTTAAATGTAGGCCGAGCCCCCAACTCTGTGCTCAATAATGGTGACGTGCTCGCGCAATAACGAGAGCATCCACTTGTTGCACCCCAGCCGCTAACAAGGCACGTGCCGCGCTATCTAAGGTGCTGCCACTGGTCATAATGTCATCAATCAGTACCACATGTGGGCGGTCAAGACGATAAGCACAATAGTATGAATGTGCTGAAGCGAGTAAGCGTGCTTGGCGTGAAAGTGACTTTTGCTGAGTCTGGCTTTCTTCGCGATGCAAAACTTTAAGCTCCAACGGAGCGTGAACGAGCTTGGCAAAACTTTTGGCAAATTCAGTCGCAGGGTTATAGCCCCGACGCTTGAGCGCTGCTTTACTACTCGGTATGGGAATCAGTAGGGGAGGTTGTGGCCAAGGGAAATCACGGGATTGCTCAGAGAGTAAGCGTTGATAGACAAGCTTTGCTAAGGGGTAGCCTAGGGTTTGTTGGCGTGCATTCTTAAAGCGCAATATTAAAGAGTCAATTGGTAGGAGATAATCAAAGCCGTAGTAAATTCTACTCACTGCTAGTTTATGTTCGTGACAGGCTTGGCACACCTTATCATGAGCAGGGTTTATTTCATGCTTTAATAAGCTCACTTGACAGTATTGGCAGCGTTCTTGAGCTGAATGATGGTCGGCATACAGGTCCTGCCAGCATGCTAGGCATACTTCACCACGATAGGCCCTGCCATAGCACAAGGGGCAGACACTCGGTAACTGAAAGCGTTCACGTAAGTGTGTACGGGAATTGGCAAGGTAAGTCCATATAGACATAGATCGGCATTAAAATAGTGGCGAATAATGCGCTAGCTTACTTGCTTCTACCTTGTTTGGGCGGTGAAGAGAGGGCTGAATATCCTTAGGGATTTTTACCTACATGCGCACTTGACCGTATGTGCTCAATGGTTAAACTGTGGTTTTCCATCTTCACCTGCTAAAGTAGCACTTAATTTAACGCGCTGTGCATGCTCAAGGGCCTATGTAAAACTTAAGAATACAATCTAAACCCTAGGGTCTTATAAGGGCCGTATAATAGCTACGAAATACCTAAGAAATAGCTCTAAGAACCCGATAGCTCCCAAACCAAGCCTGAGCTGCTACGCCCATTCCTTAATGAATTGTTAACCCCATTCTTGTATGTCCGATTTAATTTATTCGCCCCAAGTCTTACCTATCAACTCAGCCCATGTCGCTTTGCAATTCGCGCGCCGCCAGGACTTAAGTGAAGCGCGTTTTATCTTGGACGAAATTGCCCTACGTATGCTGGAGCGCTTGCAATATATTAAGATGGTGCCGGAGCAGATAGTTGATGCTGGCTGTGGCCCTGGTCTGCGCTACGAGGGTTTACATGAACGCTACCCCAAGGCGAACTATATCGGCGTGGATAGTTGCGTAAGCTATATTCAAGCCGCACAAGAACAGCACCAAGATTCAGGCTTAGGTGCGGTGTGGCGTAAATTAGGTGGGAAAAAAGGGCCGCAGTTTATACTCGCGGATATGGCGACCACTGGACTCGCCCCTGAGTCTGCACAATTGGTGTGGTCTAATCTAGCCTTACATTGGCATCCTGAGCCGCATCGCGTGATTGCCGAATGGCGCCGCTTGCTACAAGTGGGTGGCTTATGCATGTTTTCTTGTTTTGGTCCGAGTAGCTTAATCGAAGTGCGCACCGCCTTAGCTCATGCTGGCATACAAACTGGGACTATGCCTTTTGTCGATATGCATGATTTTGGTGACATTCTACTTGAGCATGGCTTTATGGATCCGGTGATGGACCAAGAGCTGATTACCTTAACCTACAAAACTCCCGAGAAGCTCTTAGAAGATGTGTATCACTTAGGCGGCAACCCTGTTGCAGGGCGTGCGCTAGGATTGCGTGGTCGGGAATGGTATCAGCGCCTTTTGGCTGGTTTAGAAGCAGGGCGTGGTGCGGATGGCCTATTACGCTTAACGCTTGAAGTCGCTTATGGCCATGCTTGGCGCAGCGCCTCAGTGCAACACTCGGGTGAGACAAGGATTTCCATTAGTAGTATTACACACTTAAATAAATAGTTTGATCTAGGAAATAGTGCAGTTTAGCTAATTCTACGGTTTGAAAATAGTACGACGGCCTAGGCAAATAGTGTGGCCTAGGCAATCATGCGGCTTGGCAAATAGTAATATTTCAAATAGTGCAGTTTAGGCAAATAGTATGGCTTAGGAAAACAGTCAGCGGAAGATTACTTTAAGCCTTCAATTTTCGCCTCTCGGCTGAGTAATTGACTGACGGCTTGTAGCGGCGACATCTGTTCGAATAATACAGCGCAAACTGCTTGCGTAATAGGCATCTCAATTTGTAGAGCGCTTGCACGAGCAAGGCTATCGCGTGCGCAACGTACACCTTCGGCAGTCATGCCTGAGGCCAGAATGCTTTCTAAACGTTGACCTTGGCCAAGGGCTAAGCCGACTTGGCGATTACGTGATAGATCGCCTGTGGCGGTCAGAACCAAATCACCTAAGCCAGTTAAACCAGCGAATGTCTCAGCCTTGCCGCCCAGGGCTAAGCCCAATCGTGCGGTCTCAGCCAGTCCTCGAGTAATCAGGGCAGCGCGAGCATTATTACCTAATTGCAAACCATCGGAAATACCACAGGCAATTGCAATCACATTCTTAAGAGCACCACCGACTTCAACACCAATCAAATCAGGGCTGCTATAAATACGGCAGAAGGGGGTGTGGAGAATCTGTGTCACAGTCTGTGCGACGCGGGTGCTAGAGCTGGCAACGGTCAGTGCAACAGGTAGCTGTTGTACGACTTCTCTGGCAAAAGAGGGGCCTGAAAGGGCACCCAAATGAGGTATGTCTTGCCCACCGACTTGAGCGACAAGTTCATGGGGTAAGAGTCCTGTGTGCTCTTCAAAACCCTTACATGTCCAAACAATAGGGACTTCTTGTAAACCACGTGCTTGGAGGGCAGTAAACCACTGTTGGCACGTGCTGCGCATAGCAAGCACAGGAACGCCAAGGATAATTAAGCTATGTTCTGGGTCGGCAGCGATATGTGCCAAAGCAACTTCCATATCAGCGCTGGCTTGTAAAGTACTTGGCAGTTCAATATCGCTAAGATAACGGGGATTCTTGTGTTGGCTTTGAATATGAGCAGCTTGATCTGCATCACGCGACCACAACAAGGTATCAGAGTTATGGCAAGCAGCAGCAGCCAGAGCAGTGCCCCAGCTACCGGCTCCGATGACTAATGTACACCAAGGAGAGTCTGCTTGCTGCATCGTCTTACTCTGCTTTAGCGGCTTCTGCTGCTTGCGCTTGAGCGGCAGCGTTTTGCTCGTAGAGTGATTGGAAGTTCACATCTGCAAGGTGTAATGGAGGCAGTGAAGTACGGTTGATTGCATCCGCAATGTTAGCGCGTAGGTATGGGAATAACATTGAAGGACACACAATGCCTAATAAAGGATCAAATTGTTCTTCTGGAATGTTTGCAATTTCAAAAATACCTGCTTGTGTCGCTTCAACAAGGTAAAGAACTTTCTCACCAATTTTCGTTGTTACGGTAGCACGTACAGAAGCTTCAAAAACTGTTTCTGCTAGACGCTCGCCACCGACATTCAAGGCAATTTCAACAGTCGGAGTTTCTTGCTCTAAAAAAATATGTGGAGCATTCGGCATTTCTAAAGATAAGTCTTTTAAATAGACACGTTGTAAGCTAAATGCAGGAGCTAAATCTTGCGAGTTGTCAACAGCTTGGGTTTCGTCTGCCATGTGAATTCCTTTGATTGTAAATTGATAAAAGGCTAAGCATACGACTTAGCCAGCGGTGCTACATTACAGCTTGATTAGGCTTCAAGCATTGGTACGAGTTTGCCTGCTGCATCTAGGGCATGCAGATCATCGCAACCACCAACGTGCACGTCATTGATGAAGATTTGTGGCACGGTGGTACGACCAC
>CAZIKJ010000474.1:0-5072 GCA_964539685.1 uncultured Pelistega sp. | reverse complement strand
GATCCTCATATGGGGATTGAATTTCTTGGTGTCTAAGGTCGGCATCTCTGAGTTACCTCCGCTGTTTTTCGGCTTTTGTCGTTTTGTCTTTGTGTTCTTTCCGGCGATCTTTTTTATTCCTAAACCCAAGACCACCTGGTCGCGTCTGTTGGTTTATGGTTTAACGATTAATTTCTTCCAATTTGGCTTTATGTTAAGCGCGCTAGGCTTTGGACTAGCCGCTGGTGTCACTTCGCTCTTACTGCAAGTACAGGTATTCTTTACGATCTTAATTTCGGCCTTATATTTTCACGAAAAAGTCCCCAAACACAGTATTTTTGCTTTCTTTGTGGCGGCGTTCGGCATTGGTTTAATCATTATGACGGCCAATACCAATACCTCGCTACCCATAGCGGGTTTAATCTGCATTATTCTTGCGGCCTTGAGCTGGGCGACAGGTAATATCACGATTAAGATTATGCGAGATGTAAATATGGTGAGTCTGGTGGTCTGGGGTGGCTTAGTATCGGTGCCTGCCTTTGGCTTGGCGAGCTTTTTTCTGGAAGGCCCCGATCTGATTGCACAAAGTTTAGAACACCTCACATGGCGCGGCACCTTATCTTTCTTATATGGCAGCGTGATGTCGACCTTGGTCGGCTATGTGATTTGGGGACGCTTACTCAGTACCCGCCCCGTCAGTTTAATCGCACCCTTGACCTTACTGGTGCCAATCATCGGCCTCGTTTCGAATGCTTGGATGTTCAATGAGGCACTGACTTTCTGGCAATGGATTGGGGTCGCCGTCGTGATGTTGGCCTTAGTGATTAATACGCTCTGGCCAAAATTCGCTCGTACGATTTGGGCGAAAAAGTCGCTGCCGTAATTTAGCGCTCAGGCTATACGCAAGAACAAGTTAGTGCTATAAAAATTAGCATTCGTGCGATACTCAGGCTAAAGTCCGCGAGCTTTCCGAGCGACTGTATTGCCTTTCAAGCGCACTCTTCAAGCTAAAAAAGCACACTAACACGTCGTACAGGCAATACTTTACACTTGTTAAGGTTTAAACCACCCTTCTGCAACATTAGCTCACATTTTTGTCATTGATTCTACAAGTTCCGCACTTATAATAGTAGTACCGTAGACTCTTATTTCGAAGGAAACCTTATGGGAATTATTATTGCGATTGTGATCGGTTTTATTGTGGGTCTTATTGCGCGCGCGATTATGCCAGGCACGCAATCAATGGGCTTTATTTTCACCACTTTACTCGGTGTAGCAGGCTCTATCGTGGGCACAGAGTTGGGTAAGCTCTTAGGTTGGTATGGTCCAGGTGATGAAGCGCAATGGATTGGCTCTATCGTTGGTGCGATTATCTTATTATTCCTCTACGGTTTAATTGCTAAGAAGCGCTAAGCAATAATCGCTACTCATCGATTATTTTGGCTCGTCATTATATCTAATAGGCACGTTCTAATAAGCACGTCATTTAATTGGTCACGTCCTTTATGTAGTAGGCACGCCTTTTTTCTTGTCTTTAGCGTGTCCCTCAGGCAACACGCTTTTTTCTTGGGGGAATTCAATTATGGTTTCTTCACAACAGTCTGATCAATCTACCACTGGCTTATTTGCCAAGATGGCGAAACTTGCGGGTAAAGCAGGACGTCCTTTAATTGAGAAGGCGCTCTACTTATTCTATGCCGTGCAGCATCCGAAGACTCCTGCTTGGGCGCGTCGTGTAATTTATGGTGCTTTAGCCTACTTGGTCTTACCAACTGATGCCATTCCTGATGTCTTGCCTGCTGTTGGTTTCACTGATGACTTCACGGTCATTGCGGCCGCGCTTGCAACCGTGTCATACTATATTACGCCTGAGATTAAAGAGCAGGCGAGAGTAAAATTAGTCAAATGGTTCGGCCAAGAGGTACAGCCCTAAGTGCAACTAGCTGCGCGCACTTTGTTAGCGGTACAGCCCTAGGTGTAGCTGCCTCGCATGTTTAGACAGAGTCGTAGCATGCTATTGACAGTATAATGTCTATAGTTTAAACGAGTAATTTTCAACGCAATGCCTCATTAACCTTAGGAACGATAAAGTCAGTATGGCCAAATACACCTTCAACGATTTATGGTTAAGCGAAGCGGTGCGGCAGCGTGAAGAACATTGGGGGCCCTTAGACGATAGTGCCATCTTGCATCATATTCGTCAGCAACCAGGTGATTTAGCCGACAAGATTCGCCAGCGGGCTTTGGCCTTGAGTCGACGCGAAGGTTTGAATAAATACACAGCACACTGGTTAAGTGCCGCCAAGATTGCGCTGTTCGTACTGCTTGTTTTCGCTATAATCGCTGGCATCACCTCAGGCTTGAGTGCCTTAGATACGCAACGTAATCATGTCAATATTTTGCTTGCGCTGGTGGCGCTACTCGGTTTACATGCCATCAGCTATATGGCGTGGCTCGTCTCCTTACTCACTTCCTGGCGTAGTAATACAGTCTTAGGCAGTCTCTGGCTGTGGTTAAGTAAGAAACTAGCTCGTAGTCCTGATGCCAGTCTAGCAGCCCAGGCCTTAGTTAACACAGCGAATCAACAAGGGGGGATGCGTTGGATCTTAAGCACTTTAAGTCATGGATTCTGGTTAGTCCTGCTCTGTGTTGCCACACTTAGCCTACTCGCTATGCTCGCCGCCAAGAGCTACAGCTTTGCTTGGGAAACAACGATTCTCTCAAGCCAGAACTTCGTTAGTCTGACCCATGCCTTGGGCGCCTTACCTGCGCTACTTGGCTTTACCCAACCTAGCGCTGAACTGGTACAAGCCAGTGGTAATGCGACCGCCCAAGAAGCTGGTGCGCAAGCCATTTGGTCGAGCTGGCTAATCGGTCAAGTAGTGGTGTGGGGTATTCTGTTACGCTTAGTCAGTTTTATCTTCTGTGCGTATAAAGCACGTTCGGCCTTAGCACGTACCCATATTGACCCCACCCTGCCTGTCTACGCGGGACTGATTAATCGCTTACAGCCACGCGCAGAATCCATTGGGATTGATGCCACCGCACCTGCGTATAAAATACCAACCTTAGACTCACGCGATATGCCATTAAATTGGCAAGATCAGCGCTTGCTGGTTGGCATTGAATTATCGCCTGAGGTAGCTTGGCCACCCTTTAGTTTAGCGCCTGGCGTACTCGATATTGGTATTATTGAGTCACGCGAGCAACGCCATGATTTACTGGGCAAGATCAGTGCTAATCCTGTGCGTGATTTACTCTTAGTCTGTGATGCCAGTCAAACACCTGACCGCGGTGTTTTGCACTATATCAGTGCGGTAGCTAGCCAGGCCCAAAACCCGCAAGTCTATCTGAGCCAAGCCTCTGATGCATCAAGTCATCGTCTACAGCAATGGAAAGATGCGCTTAAGACGGCTGGATTTAAACCGAATGCCATCTATACTCAAGTGGCAGAACTCGCTAGTTGGGGGCAAGTATGAGTGAGATTAAGCCATCTCAAGGCGATGCAATACATGACAAAGCAATGCCTAATCAGCCATCTAGTGCCCCTCGAGACCAAACTCTCTCTCTAGATGAATTGAGCCAGCAACCCACTTCAATGGTGAGCAATCAAGATATATCAAGCCAGCAGTTCCCTGCGAAAGCGCCCCCTCAAGGGGAGAATAGTCTACTACGCCTAGCGGTTGTGGGCCATACCAATACGGGTAAGACCTCCCTCTTACGCACGCTTCTCGAAGACCGTCACTTTGGCGAGGTCAAGGACTCAGCGGGCACTACACGCCATGTTGAGGGTGCGCGCATTCGCGTCAATGGTCAAGCCCTAATTGAGTTGTTTGATACACCAGGCCTAGAAGATGGTATTGGCTTATTGGATTATCTAGAGCAATTAGCTCAGTATGCAGGGCGGCGCTTAGATGGACCAGAAAGTATTCGTGTCTTCTTAGAATCTCCTGAAAGTCAGCGCCGCTTTGAACAAGAAGCACGCGTCTTAACCAAGCTCTTAGCCTGTGATGCGGGTCTGTATGTAGTGGATATCCGTGACCCTGTGCTCAGTAAGCACAAGGACGAGTTAGCCATTCTGGCCCGTTGCGGCAAGCCTCTGGTGGCGATTCTGAACTTTATCCATAGTGAACATAATTACCTGAGTCAATGGCGTGATGCACTTGCACGCTTAGGGCTGCATATGTCAATTGAGTTCGATACCGTCGCACCCGCTCTAGATGGGCAAGAGCAGCTGTATCAGAAGCTCGCCTTAGTGCTCGATAGCTATGCCCCACAGCTTAGCGCCTTATCGGCCGATATTAAGCAGCAACGTAGCTTGCGCCGTACCATCGGCTTTAATATGGTGGCCGAACTATTAATCGATGTGGCGGCTTTTAAGATAGCCAGCCAGACCGATGAGCAAAGCATGCAGCAGCAATGGGCTGTTTTGCAGGATAAGGTGCGCCAACGCGAACAAGCTTGCATCAATAGTCTCTTAACGCATTATCGCTTTGCCGCGCAAGACTATCCTGGGCAGAGTTTACCGATACAGGGCGAGCGTTGGGGTATGGACTTATTTCATCCTGATGCCTTACTGGATATGGGTATTCATGTGGGCAAGGGCTTTGCGGCGGGTGCTATGGCAGGCGCTGCTGTGGATGTCTTTACTGCTGGCTTAAGTCTGGGCACAGCTGCACTGCTTGGTGGTATTGTCGGCAGTGTGTGGCAGGGAGCGGATAAATTTGGTAAACGCCTGATGGGACGTATTCAAGGCTATCAGGAACTCAGTGTAGATGATGGGGTCTTACGTCTACTTGCACTACGTGGCCTACAACTACTTGACGCTTTAGAGCGCCGTGGTCATGCCGCCCAACATGCGATTCAACTCAGTGATTCACATATCAAGCAATTGCAAGAAGGTGACTTGCCTGAGGAAATTGGCTTAGCACGTCGTCACCCTGAATGGTCCAGCTTGTCTGAGGACTATGAGCGAGATCGTGAGCGCGATATGGCGATTAAATCTCTGGCGCAACAGTTAAGGGAGCAGTGATGAGCGCTACTTTGCGTGTGCTATCTTATAAAATCACTGGCGCATTCGGCAAGATATTCTC
>CAZIKJ010000473.1:0-1889 GCA_964539685.1 uncultured Pelistega sp. | reverse complement strand
TCGTACGCATGGGTGGAGTCAGCGGCTTGGTCTTTTTAGCACTCGGTATTTCCAGCCACGCGAGCTCTTGCTCAATCGCTTTGCCGATACGTTCAGCGCGGTATTTTTCCTTCTCAGTCACTAAGCTCAAGGCCAGGCCTTTTTCACCCTTACGACCTGTGCGACCAATCCGGTGGATATGCGTCTCTACATTCGGTGATACCTCAACGTTCATGACCGCATCTAGCGCCTCGATATCCAGGCCACGAGCCGCCACGTCGGTGGCCACTAAGACCGAGCAGGAACGATTGGCAAACTGCACCAAGACATCCTCACGATCACGCTGGTCCATATCACCATGCAAAGCGAGTGCCACAATTCCGTTCTGATTCAAGCTCTCGGCCAAGAGTTCACATTGCGCCTTGGTATTACAAAAAGCCAAAGTTGATGTCGGGCGATAGTGATTAAGTAGCTGCGCACAGTCTTTAAAGCGACCCTCAGGCGTTGTGATAAAGAAGGCTTGCTCAATATTCAAGTTCACTGCTTCGGTGCTGGCCTGGACGCGCACGGGTTCACGCTGAAAACCTTCGCTGATGCGCATTACGTGCTCAGGAAAAGTGGCCGAGAAGAACAGGGTCTGACGGCGTAGGGGAGTGGCTTGGGAAATTTCGCTGATATCTTCGAAAAAGCCCATATCCATCATGCGGTCAGCTTCGTCTAAAACAAAGACCTTGACCTGGCTCAGGTTGAGATGCTGCTCGCGCACGAGATCAAGCACACGCCCTGGGGTGCCGACAATAACATGGGCGCCATGCTGTAAAGATTCAATTTGTGGGCGTAAAGCCTGGCCGCCACAGAGTGTAAGTACCTTAATATTTCCTAGAGCACGGGCAAGTTTGCGCAGTTCTTTAGCAACTTGGTCAGCTAATTCACGGGTAGGGCAGAGCACAATCGCTTGCGCACCGAAAAAGCGTGGATTAATAATCTGCATAATCCCTAGACCAAAAGCCAAGGTCTTGCCGCTACCTGTTTCGGCCTGCCCTAATACATCCTTACCCTCTAGAATAGGAGGCAAGCTAAGCGCTTGAATTGGGCGCATTGCTTGGTAGCCGAGCTCGTCGAGATTGCGTAATTGTTCAGGCGAGAGGGGGAGTGAGGCAAAATCAGTGCTTGTGGTCATAGGTTTAGGGCGCCATGGTCGACAGCGCCATCCATTAAGGAAAATCAATAAGCCTCTATTGTAAAGGCTTTTCAAGTGGACAAGTGATTTTTATGAGGTCTGTCAGAGTAGCCCCTGCTCCGAGAGCTAGGATGAATTACGCTCGGCACTTTCTTTAAGACCTGCATTCATACCTATCAAGTTAGGTAAAGCAAGCCCCCGATCATTGAAATAACCGTCTGTTGCATCTATGCCTACAAGTCCTTGCTAAGCTATAAAAAATTAAATTATTTTGCATGTGGCCGATGCGCTTTTTTTGTGCAAAGCAAAGCGTTTTCGCCCATTATTGCGCACGAATTTGGTGCAATTATATGTGAGTGTGATTTCTGGTTAATTTTGTCGGTTGTTTTAGTGGAGGCCTTCAAAGTAATATTGGAATTATGAAAAATACGCAAAACCCTCAATTACATACGATTAAAACAGGGAAAATGCTGCTAAACAAACCCTAAAGTGCCGTATCTTTTTTCAATAAACGCGCCTAATTTACGTATGTATTCTTGATGCGTCCCTATTTAATTTATCTATAGAAAATCAATAATAAAAAAAGGGTCCGTCCCCTAAAAAAAGATTATCACAGATAAAAAAATATTTGTATGCTTATATCAAGCATGTTGTACAGGTTTTGTAAGCCGCTATTGGGTGACTACTAAAGCAAGCTAATAGAGCAAGCGACTAAAGCAAGCGACTAAAG
>CAZIKJ010000472.1:0-1549 GCA_964539685.1 uncultured Pelistega sp. | reverse complement strand
CGGCACCACCTGACTCAGCCTTATGCGTTTTAATAGTTTTTTCAAGTGCTCTGGCAGCGATCAACTGTACACGAGTATCAATCGTAAGCTGAATATTCTCACCGTGTTGCGCAGGAATACTGTCGCTGGAATTCACATCCTCAATCACTTCACCTAAGCGATTTCGGATCACTACGCGTGAACCATTGGCACCCTTAAGGCGCTCATTGTATTGTTTCTCTAAACCTTCAATACCAATATCCTCAATGCTTGTAAAGCCCACTACATGGCTCATTAAGGCACCTTGAGGATAGAAGCGCTTACTTTCTGGGTCAATATTAACGCCTGAAATTCGTAATTTGCGCACAGCGTCAGACACATCAATCGGTACTTGACGTTTTAAGAAAAGGAAACTTTTACTCTTATTAGCTTCAATCTTTGTACTCAGCTCAGCAATGGGCATCGAGAGAATCTTGGCCAACTCAGCCAACTTTTCTGGGCTGGCTTGTAAGACCTCATCGGGAGATACCCAGATGCTGCTCGCTGGCACACTGGTTGCTAGGAATTCACCGTTGCGATCCATAATACGGCCTCGCTCGGCTTGCAGAGGGATATTCGCCTCATAACGCTTCTCGCCTTCGTTGCGCAAGAAGTCATGATTAAAACCTTGATGATAAAGAGCGCGCCCCATTAAGGCGACAAAACCAGCAGAAATCGCAAAAAACAGTAACTTCCCGCGTCGTTTGGACACTGTCATATCGCTTGGCGCCGCATCATAAGAGCGCACCGTGCTAATTCTTCTAATTGTTCTTCTTTCGTTCCGTCTGGAATTATTAAAAAACTGTCGCATAATAACTCCTTATTGCTCTTTAGTGGTTTCTACATCGGTTTGCTTTTTAAGCTCCGAATCCTTGATATAAATAATTTGGTCAATATTAGCCGTTTGCATATTGAGTTTCTGTGTCATCACTGTATCAATATGCAGAGTACTGGTTAAATTGGCACGATCTAATTGCAAAAAACTCCACGTTTGATCAAGTTTTTTGGCTTCATTCTGCACGCGCACTAAATCAATATAGAGCAAGCGTTGCTGATAACGTACAGTGATTAATTCCACTGCGCTATACACGAAAAATCCAATCAAGATCAAAATAGCAATTCGTTTCATAAGTCCGTTGCCGTACGTTCAGCCACTCGTAAAATCGCTGAACGTGATCGAGGGTTTTGTGACACTTCTGCAGGCAAGGCAGTCACTTTGCCTAAATTCTTTAACAATGGTTGCGGCATCTCACTCTCTCGTAAGGGCATGCGAGCAAACTCCTCGCCTGGCTTAGAAGCCTTAGCAATACATTGCTTCACCATACGATCCTCAAGCGAGTGAAAGCTAATCACCGCCATACGCCCTTGCGGGGCCAACAATCCTAGAACTGACGAGAGGGTGCGTGAAAGCTCCTCGAGCTCTTGATTGAGGTGAATCCGTATAGCTTGAAAGGTCCTTGTTGCCGGGTGTTGGCCTTTTTCGCGCGTCCTGACAGTGGCTGCGACGAGCTCGGCAAGCTCGAGCGTTGTG
>CAZIKJ010000471.1:0-1665 GCA_964539685.1 uncultured Pelistega sp. | reverse complement strand
CACCAAAATCGGTGATCACTAGTTGTCGTGTACTGCGTGTAATGAGACGCTCACCCAAAGCGGTTTCAAGTTCAGTAATCCGACGAGACAAGGTTGATTTAGGTAAATTGGTGCGCTCAGCGGCTTTAGAGAAGCTACCCGCTTCCATAATATAGGCAAATAAAATTAAATCGTTTGCGTTGATTGACATGGTTTCTCCTTCTACACGCACGCTTATATGTGCTGTCATCGCTTGTTCGGACAACTTGATGTCAGCTTTTTAATTTACATCATTGTTCAGATAAGCATCAGTGTAGCAAGGTTTGGGCCCTTTAATTGTTCCATTAATGAAACAATTAAATCCATTTAGAGGGATTCTATTAGATTAGTAATGTCTATAGAATATCACTTATTCATTCATTAACACTCAAACATCTTATGAACCAGCCTCGTTATAACTCTACAAGTATCGCCCTGCATTGGCTAATTGCCATTGTCATGATCGGCACTTTTTGTCTAGGCTTGTATATGCAAGACCTACCTCTATCCCCGACAAAATTGCAACTGTATTCTTGGCACAAATGGGCTGGTATTGCTGTATTTATTGCCTTTGTTCTTCGTCTTATCTGGCGTCTTACGCATGCAGCGCCTAAATTACCGAGTTCTATGTCTAAGGGTATGCAAGCTTTAGCCCATCTCATGCACTGGCTGATGTATCTATTAATGTTCGCCATTCCCCTGAGTGGCTGGTTAATGAGTTCAGCACAAGGCTTTTCTGTGGTTTGGTTTGGTATTTGGCCATTACCTGATCTGGTCAGTAAAGATGCGGCCTTAGGTGAATCACTTAAAACCTTACATATTGTCCTAAATTACACCTTCTTAGTGTTCCTAGTTGCCCATATTGGTGCCGCACTGAAACACCATTTTATTGATAAAGATACGATTTTATCGCGTATGTTGCCTTTAGTTAAGCCTCGCTCAACAGGAGAATAATCATGTTTAAATTACGTCACGCCTTATTAGCGCTTATAAGCACAGGCTTAATCCATAGTGCTCAAGCCGCTGAATATACCAAAATTGATACTGAAGCCAGCAAGATTGCCTTCCGCTATAGCCAGATGAATGTCAAGATGGACGGCAAAATTTCTGCTTTCAATATCCCTAGTTTTAGCTTCGATCCACAAGCCCCTGAAAAAGCGGTTTTACAGATGGAAGTCCCCGTTAGCTCAGTCGATGCAGGCTACGCCGAGGCGAATACTGAGCTGCAAAAAAGCGAATGGCTTAATGCCGCCGCGCACCCTCTAGCTAGCTTTAAAGCGACTGAATTAAAGTCTACTGGCGATCAGAATTATGAGTTGCAGGGTGAACTTTCTATCAAGGGTAAAGCACAGGCAGTGAGTATTCCTGTAAAGTTTGAAGAGAAAGACTCCGTGGGTACTTTTACCGGTGAGTTTAGCTTTAAACGCAATGACTTCGCTCTAGGTGAAGGTAGTTGGAGCGACGATAGTATTGTCGCCAACGATATCGTAGTGGAATTTACTATCTTGGCGCGCCCTTAAATATGCCCGATCTGTAATACGGTGCAATGACTTAAACCCTTAAATTAACACTTTCACATCAATACCCAAGTACTATGACTGAAATGCTCAAAACAGACGTTGAGAATAAGTGCGAGTACTGCAATAC